>JADGAX010000011.1 GCA_015231795.1 Alphaproteobacteria bacterium
CGTTGGAAACCAGTGCTCCAACCCGGATCAGTGGGTCGCTTGGGATATCCCTGAAGTCGCCGCCATCGCGGGCCAGCATGCGTTTATTAGCCTCGATCAGGGCCTGCATGAGGGCTTGGCCGAGCTTGTCGTAGTCTTTGCTGCCCTTGGCAATGTCGAGATTTTCTTCGGCTATCGCAGAATCCAGATATTGCTGCACGAAGCTGTGGTTGCCGTCAGCGATGGCGGCTTTGAACATACCGAGGGCTTGCTGGCGGTTGTCTTTCAGGCCGCCATGGAGGCATTGAGCATAAACCCCGCCCTTTGATCTGGCGCGAACGTCGTCGTCCAGATCCAGGCATTGTTCATAGAAGGCTCGAGCGATCCTTGTAATCTGGTTCGGTTTCAGCATGGGGTTCTCCCGAAGCGTCCTGAACCCGGTATAGGCGATTTGGCGAAGCTGTAAAGCGCGGAATCGGGCTTCCCTTTGGCTTGCCGTTCCCAACGACCGTTTGAGTTCCCGCCGACCGAAAAGGCCGATCAAATCGTCGGGCACCCGGATGCGGAAATAGTAGCGGCTGCCACGTCTGGCGATGTGCGTTTCCAGGCCCATGTGTACCACCTCTGTGTACCAGTGGTGAGGCCGTCCAGGTTTTGTGCCGGAAACGCATTGTAAATCAAGATATTGTGGGTCATTTGGCGGAGAGAGAGGGATTCGAACCCTCGGTACGGGTTTACCCCGTACAACGGTTTAGCAAACCGTCGCCTTCAGCCGCTCGGCCATCTCTCCGCAAGGCCACAGCTTCTAACCGACCCGCCCTTTGCCGTCAATGTCCTTGGTCCCTTTTCCGGGCATCAGGCACGGATAACAGGGGGCGAAAGCGGGAGGCGGGGAGGCGCCCGACCGGCTCAAACCGTCGACAGCGCGTTCTGCATCACCCAGGCCAAGGCATTCAGGCGCTTGAAACCGTCTTTCAGATAGGATCGTTCGGCCCGGCTCATGATCTTGGGATCGACCCGGTTGGAAAGTTCCAGGCCATTGTTGAGATCTGCCAATTGCTGACGAATTTGCAGGCCGATCATGAAGTCGTGCAGGCGCGACAGCGCCGCCGCCTCGTCGTCGCTCATATGCCCGCCCTTGGCAAGAGCGGCCAAACGTTCGCGCGTCGATTGGGCCTCGATGTGGTGTTTGACGGCCAGAACGCGCACGGCGCCCACCAGCAAAAGCAGGCCCGACATCTTGATGTCGAAGCGCCCCTCGACGGTCTTGATTTGCCCGAACAGTCCCAGGGGCGGGCGCATTTCGGCGGCCGAGCCAGCCAGCAGATGCAAGAATGGACCCGGTTTCCCCGCCCGCTCCAGCAGATGGGCGCGCAAGGGGTCGGCCAGATTTTGCGAGCCATAGACCGGCTTGAAATCGATGAAGATATCGATATTCAGAACGTCCTCGCCCTTGGCTTCGCGCATCCAGCGGTCGATTTCGGCCTTCCAGCCGTCGACCGAGCGCCGCCATTGCGTGTTCACGCACATCACGCCGCCCTTGCATTTGGGCACGCCCGCCTCGTCCAGCATGTCGCAGATGCGCCTGCTGATCTCGCCGTACCAGGGATCGGCTTCGGGACCGCCGTCATAGATGATGGCGTTGTCCTGATCCGCCTTGAACAAGGATTCGCCGCGCCCGCCGGACCCCAAAATCAGCAGGCAGCCGGGAACCGGCGGGCCGCCCCAGCCGTCTTCGGCCATGGCCTGCTCCGCCAATTCGGCGGCGCGCGCGGTAATGTCGCGCAGAACGGTGCTGACCACATTGGCGATGCCGGTCGGCTCGACGCCTTCTTCAAGCAGCGCTTTCGCAAGGGTGGGAACCTTGGCATGCGCCGCCGCCAGCGCCTTGGAGTCGGGCGCGCTGGCGATCTCGTCGCCCAGCGCCAGCGCCGACCCGGCGCGCAATTTCAAAAGCGAGCGGGCCGAAACCATGCCGACCGGACGTCCCAGTCGATCGACGACGCACAGATGGCGAATCTTCAAACGGTCCATGCGCCCCAGGGCCACGAAGACCAGCGCTTCTTCCTTGACGGTGGCGACCGGCGAACTCATGACGGCGCTTAGGGGCTGATGCATGCCGATGCTGCCCGTTTGCGCCACGGCGCGCAGCACGTCGCGTTCGGTGACGATTCCCAGGGCGGTCCCTTCGGGGCCGGTGACCATGATCGAGCTGATGCCGCGCTCGGCCATGATGCGCGCCGCTTCGACCAGGGTGGCCTTGGGTTCGATGGTGATCACCGGGGCGGTCATCACCTCGGCAACCTTATGCCGATAGGGGAAACTGTCGATGCGCTCCAAGGACGAGGTATCAAGTTTCATGTTTCTGAGTTCCCCTAAAGTCCTTCGACAATACGCGAAGGATCACACCGCTGTTCAAGCGTTTCGCGAAAAGTGGCGGCTCCGAAATGGAGCAGACCATCGATAACCTCAAAATCGTCGCCGCGCAAAGTTTCGTGGATGGGCAGCGAGTCATAGATAGGTTTGCAACTCATGGTAACCTGATCAACCGCCCGGCCGGGCGGGGCAAGGCGGGCATGCCCCAATCTTTCGGCGAACAGGCGCTTGAATTCGGAAAAGTCGTGCTGGGTCTCTTGCTTGTCCAGGGTGCGGACGTAAACATCCTCAAGCCAAGTCCAGAGCTTTTCCTGGGCCAGTCCATCCTGGGGGCGCAGATACGCTTCCACGATCATGCACAAATCGGCCAGCAGCATGGCGAAGGCGTTCCACCGGCAGACCTCAAGGGCGTCCAGGAACATCTTTTCGCGAAACAGAAAGCGAGCATTGCTTCCGGCTTTCGTATGGCAAAAGCCCACCGTCGACCTTTGGGAAAGCCTGGAAGTTTCTACGGACAGTAAATCCGCCAGTAACTCGGGAGTGTCCACCCGGCCCGGAAACAACCAATTCTTGATACGGCTTAACATAAGGATTTCCTAAAGTTCCCCGACGCTTCGTAGTATCCACAATGTCTCAAAGTGCATTCGATTTCTAGTGCTTGTTAACCAGGATGGCTCGTGATATCAACATTGCACAAACAAAGAAAACAAATGTCGCACTGAGGAGGTAAACGCAAACTCACGCCATTAATCTGTCCGCGCCTAATGCGGCAGGTGGGCTGCACAATCATCTCACGTTTGTTTTTTTTAACAGAGCCGATCCAAGGGCTTCGCTCAAGAGCGTCCTGGATCATGAACGAGTCAACTTGAGTGGAGAAGGAGCGTCTCAAGATGTCGGAATTTACTCCCGAAAAGGCCAAGGCCCATTGGGCCAAGACGTCGGGGCTAATGTGGACGATGCTGGCAATTTGGTTTTTCTTCAGCTTCGTGGTTCACATGTTTGCCCCCAGCCTGAACGCAATCAAGATCCTCAGCTTCCCCTTGGGCTTCTATATGGCCGCCCAGGGTTCGCTGATCGCCTTCGTTGTGGCAATTTTCTGGTACGCCAAGCGCCAGGACGCCATTGACGAAGAATTCGGCGTCGCCGAAGACTGATACGGTAAGGAGACAACGTCACATGGCTGCTAAAAGCAACAGTTTCATCGATAATCTGGGTAAGATCTACGCCTATTACACCGGCGGGTTCGTTGCCTTCACCATCATCCTGGCCATCCTGGAACAAATGGGTGTGCCCAACGCCATCATCGGCTACGCCTTCGTCTTTCTGACGGTGGCCGTCTACGCGCTGATCGGCGTGCTCTCGCGCACGGCGGAAGTGTCGGAATATTACGTGGCAGGCCGAGTCGTGCCCGCCTTCTACAACGGCATGGCGACCGGCGCCGACTGGATGAGCGCCGCCTCGTTCATCGGCATGGCGGGCACTTTGTACGTGATGGGCTATGACGGCTTGGCCTTCGTGCTGGGTTGGACTGGCGGTTACGTGCTGGTGGCCATTCTGCTGGCTCCGTATCTGCGCAAGTTCGGCCAATACACGGTTCCCGACTTCCTGGGCGCCCGCTTTGGCGGCAACTTGGCCCGTTCGATCGGCGTGATCGTGCTGATCACCGCTTCCTTCGCTTACGTCGTGGCGCAGATTTTCGGCGTCGGCATCATCGCATCGCGCTTCTTGGGCATTTCGTTCGAGTTCGCGGTGTTCGTTGGTCTGGCCGGCATTCTGGTCTGCTCGATGCTGGGCGGCATGCGCGCCGTCACTTGGACCCAGGTGGCTCAGTACATCATTCTCATCACCGCCTACCTGATCCCCGTGGTCTGGATGTCGGTGAAGGTGACGGGCGTTCCCATCCCCGAGCTGATGTATGGTCAGGCGTTGGAAATCATCGCCACCAAGGAGCAGGAACTGGGAATCTTAAAGGGTCATGCCATGGCGTTTGTGAACGCCAAGGGTGAATACGACTTCACCTCGGCCATGAACTTCTTCACCCTGATCCTCTGCTTGATGATCGGCACCGCCTCTCTGCCTCACATTCTGATGCGCTACTTCACCACGCCTAGCGTGAAGGCCGCTCGTCAGTCGGTGGGTTGGAGCTTGTTCTTCATCTTCCTGCTTTACTTCACGGCGCCTTCCTATGCCGCGTTCGCCAAGCTGGAAGTGTACCAGAACGTGGTGGGCCTCAGCATGGAAAGCCTGCCCGCCTGGATTGCGAACTGGGGCAAGGTTGGTCTGGTCGGCGCCTGTGATGCCGCCAATGCCGCCGAGCTATTTTCGATCTGTAAGGGTGTGGCCGGCAATGCCGACGGCATCTTGCAGTTGGCCGAGTTCAAGATCCATCCGGACGCCATCGTGTTGGCGACCCCGGAAATCGCGGGCCTGCCCTATGTGGTTTCGGGCCTGGTGGCCGCCGGTGGTCTTGCCGCCGCGCTCTCCACCGCCGATGGATTGTTGCTGGCGATCGCCAATGCGCTCAGCCACGACGTCTATTACCGCATGATCGACCCCAAGGCCGATACGAAGAAGCGTTTGATCGTCAGCCGCGTGCTGCTGATCGGCGTGGCCATCGTGGCGGCCTATGTGGCGGCTCAGAAGCCTTCGACCATCCTGGCGATGGTTGCCTGGGCCTTCTCGATCGCCGCATCGGGCTTGTTCCCGGCGCTGGTCATGGGCATTTGGTGGAAACGCACCAGCAATATCGGTGCGGTTGCGGGCATGGTCGTCGGTTTCGGCGTGTGCCTGTACTACCTGATCATGACCCAGTTCTATGGCATGCCGCTGTGGTTCGGCATCAAGAACATCTCTTGCGGCATGTTCGGCATCCCTGCGGCGTTCATTGTGACGTTCGTGGTGAGCCTGGTGACGCCTGCTCCTTCCAAGGAAATGCAGGACTTCATCGACAGCATCCGCGTTCCCAAGGGCGATGTCCGTCTGGCCGATGCCAGCGCGGATATCGACCACTAAGGGTCAAGAGTGCTAGTCTTGCGGGGCCCCTTCGGGGGCCCCGTTTTTTTTGAAGAGAGTTAGGGAATGCAAGGCAACGAATATTTCTGGAGCCATCTGCCCTTCTGGATCGTCATGTACGGTTTGGCCGTGGTGGCCTGGACCTGTCTGGGCCGTTTCGTTTTGGCCATCTTCGTCAAGGACTCGTCGAAGAACTATATCCTGCGCTGGTTCGAGCGCCTGACCGACTGGCCGATTGCCCTGATCGACTTGATCACGCCCAGGGCCGTGGCGCGCGGCCTGATGCCGTTGGTGACGGCGATCTGGTTCTTTCTGCTGCGCTTCATCGCCTTCATGGTCTTTCTCAATGCGGGCATGTTGCCCAAGATGGGAGTTTCGCCATGAGCCGCCAACACACGATGATGGGAATCTTGCTGCTCTGCCTGGGCAACGGTTTCATTTCCCCCCTGGTGATCATCGCCTATATGTGGGCGCCTTTCTGGTTTCCCAGCATCATTCCCATGAAGCAGGAATACCATCTGATCGGCTCCACGATGATCGTGGGCGTGCTGTCGATTTTGATCTCGGGGGTTCCGGCGGCTCTGTTCGAGCGCATCACCGGCCGCCAGGAAAGCGATTCGACGTCGCTGTACGTCTGGCTGGGCAGCGCGGTGCTGATCACCTTGCCGGGTTTGCTGCGGTTTATTTAGTCTGAAAAACGTCATGGCCGGACTTGATCCGGCCATCCATCTGGACCCCCGGGTCAGGCCCGGGGGTGACGGTAAAATGTGCCAATGGCGCCAATCTCACTCCACCACGATTTTAGGGGCGTGGCGGGCCGTCTTGCCGCTTTGGATCAAGAGCACCTTGTCCCACACTTTCTTGGCGATGGCGCGATAGGCTTCGGCGTGCGGGCTTTCGGGCTTCGAGGCCACGATGGGCTGGCCGCCGTCCGAGGTTTCGCGGATTTCGATATCCAGCGGCACTTCGCCCAGGAAGTCGCAGCCCAGGCGGGCGGCTTCCGACTTGGCGCCGCCATGGCCGAAGATATGCGCCTCGTGTCCGCATTTCGGGCAGTGGTAGTAGCTCATATTCTCGATCAGGCCCAAAACCGGCACTTCGACCTTGCGGAACATGTTCAGGCCTCGGCGGGCATCCAGCAGGGCGATGTCTTGGGGCGTCGAAACGATGACGGCGCCGGTCAGCGGCACCTTCTGGCTGATGGTCAATTGCGTGTCGCCGGTGCCGGGCGGCATATCGATCAGCATGACGTCCAACGCGCCCCATTCGACGTCGCGCAGCATTTGCTCCAGGGCGCCCATCACCATGGGGCCGCGCCAGATGACCGGCGCGTCTTCGGGCACCAGGAAGCCCATCGACATGCAGGCCACGCCATGATTGTGCAGGGGCAGGATCGACTGGCCGTCTTCCGACATGTCGGGCTGCTTGTCGATTCCCAGCATGCGCGGCATCGAGGGGCCATAAATGTCGGCGTCGAACACGCCCACCTTCAAGCCCATGCCAGCCAGCGCCAACGCCAGATTGACCGTGGTGGTCGATTTGCCGACGCCGCCCTTGCCCGAAGCCACGGCGATGATGGATTTCACATGAGGAACCAAGGGCTTCTCGGCCTCGGCGGCGTGGCCGTGCCCATGCCCATGCCCATGCCCATGCCCATGGCCGCCCTGTCCCTGGCCGTTGCCCTTCTTGCGCTCGCCGGTCAACACAGCCTGAACGGTCAGGACGCCCGGAAGCGCGTGGACGGCCTTTTCGGCCTCCTGGCGCACGGATTCCATGGATTTTGCCCTGGCGGGGTCGATTTCGATGGCGAAGGCGACATGGCCATCCTTGATGGCGACGCCTGAAATCATGCCCAGGCTGACCAGATCGGCGCCTTTCTCGGGGTCCTTAATCGCAGACAGCGCCTTCAAAAGAGCTTCCTGGGTCACGTCGGACATGCTTGAAACCTCCCACAACTTGCCGATATAGGTTATTCCGGTGCCTGCCGTTGCTAAAGGCCCGGCTGGTGTCATATAAGGCGCTTCTGATATTTTGCAAAGGCGCAATCGGAAAAAGGATCATACAGATGGCATTGAATTCCGGCGGCGGCGGTCCTTGGGGCGGCGGAAGTGGCGGTAGCGGCGGCGGAAGCGGCGGCGGCGGCGGTCCCTGGGGCAGCGGCGGCGGCGGCAATAATGGCGGTTGGGGTGGCAATCCTTGGGGACGCGGCAACGGCCCCGGCGGCCAGATGCCAGATCTTGACGATCTGATCAGAAAGGGCCGCGACCGTTTCAATGGCCTGTTCTCCAATGGATTCAAGGGGATTGGCGTTCTGGCGGCCATTCTGGTGGCTGGCTGGCTGGCCACCGGCCTTTACCGCGTACAGCCCGATGAGCAGGGCGTCGTGGTCGTCTTCGGCCAATGGACCGACACGACCCAACCCGGCCTGCATTACAATTGGCCCTCGCCGATCGGCAAGGTTTACAAGCCCAAGGTGACGCGTTCGAACCGGGTCGAGGTGGGTTTCCGCTCGACGGCGGAGCGAAGCAACAAAAGCACCAGCGTCAACAGCAACGTCAATGAAGAAAGCCTGATGCTGACCGGCGACGAAAACATCGTCGACATCGATTTCATCGTGCTGTGGAAGATCAAGGATGCCGGACAGTTCCTGTTCAAGATCCGCGATCCGCAGGGCACCGTGAAGGTGGCCGCCGAAAGCGCCATGCGCGAAGTGATCAGCCAGACCCCCATCCAGATGGCCTTGACCGAGGGACGGCGCCAGGTTGAGCAACAGACGCGCGGCCTGCTGCAAGACATGCTGGATTCGTACGAGTCGGGCATCGAGGTCATGGAAGTGCAGATGCAGAAGTCGGACCCGCCCGCCCAGGTGGTGGACGCCTTCAACGACGTGCAGCGCGCCAAGGCCGACCGCGAGCGCTTGAGCAACGAGGCCGAGGCTTACCGCAACGACATCATCCCCAAGGCTCGAGGCGACGCTGAGAAACTGCTGCAAGAATCGCAGGCCTACAAGGAGCAGGTCGTCAATATCGCCCAAGGCGAGGCCAGCCGCTTCCTGTCGGTCTACAACGCCTATGTCAAGGCGCCCAACGTCACGTCGCAGCGCATCTACTACGAAAACATCGAGCAGATTTTGCATGGAACCAACAAATTGATCATCGATCCAAGCGCCGCCAAATCGGGCGTGCTGCCCTATCTGCCCTTGAACGAGTTGAAGGCCAAACCCGAAGGCGCCCAGGGAGGCAAGCCATGAACCGCACCTTAGGAATCGCCGGCGCCGCCTTCATCGTTCTGGGCATTCTGGCCTGGGACTCGCTGTTCATCATCGCGCAGCAAGAACAGGCCATTATCCGCCAATTGGGCGCGCCCAAGCGCCTGATCCAGGAACCGGGCCTGAAGATGAAGCTGCCGTTCTTCCAGGACGTGGTCATCTATGACAAGCGCCTCTTGGATATGGACCCGCCCGCCGAGCAGGTGATCTTGTCCGACCAAAAGCGATTGGACGTCGACACCTACACCCGCTACCGCATCTCGGATCCCTTGAAGTTCTTCCAGTCGCTGGGCACCGAAGAGGCGGCGCGCTCGCAGCTTCGCCAGATCGTCAGTTCGGCGCTGCGCGGCGTGTTGGGCAACATCACCATGTCCAGCCTGCTGTCGGCCGAGCGTTTGAAGATCATGAACGAGATACAACAGCAGACCAACACCAACGCCGAGCGTTTCGGCATTCAGGTGGTGGATGTGCGCATCCGAAGGGCCGATCTGCCCGAAGAGACCAGCCAGGCCATCTACGAGCGCATGAAGTCGGAACGCGAACGCGAAGCCCGCGAGAACCGCGCCCAGGGTTCCGAACGCGCCCAACAGATTAGGTCCAGGGCAGAACGCGAACGCACGGTCATTCTGGCCGAAAGCCAGAAAATGGCCCAGATCACCAAGGGCCAGGGCGACGCGGAAGCCAACCGCATCTATGCCGAGGCCTATGGCCGCGATCCGCAATTCTTCTCATTCTACCGGGCCATGCAGTCTTATCGCCAAGCCATCGGCGACAAGGACACCACGCTGATCTTGTCGCCCGATAGCGACTTCTTCAAATATCTGATGGGCCCAAGCGGAGCGGGCCGGGCCAGATAACCGCAATTTCGCCATCTTTTAGGTATTAGGGTATAAGGCCCGATATGGGTTTGACGTGAGGGTTCGGTAGACATCATGAAGACTTGCGGACTATTGAAGCCATTGGCGCGTGCCGGACTGGCCCTGTCTCTTTTGGCTTTCGCGGCTGGGCCGCTCAATGCCCAGCCCCAGGGCGCGCCCACCAGCTTTGCCGATCTGGCCGAATCCTTGCTGCCTGCCGTGGTCAACGTCTCGACCACCCAGACGGTGTCGGCCAAGGGCGGCCCGGAAATGCCGCAATTCCCCCCCGGCTCGCCCTTCGAGGAATTCTTCAAGGACTTTTTGGAGAAGCAGCGGCCCGATGGGGCAAGGCCCCACAAGGCCACGTCGCTGGGGTCGGGCTTCATCATCGATCCGGATGGGCTGGTGGTCACCAACAACCATGTGATCGCTGACGCCGATGAGGTGAACGTCATCTTGCACGACAATTCGACCCTGAAGGCCGAGATCGTGGGGCGCGACGCCAAAACCGACATCGCGCTGTTGCGCATCAAGCCCAACAGGCCGCTGACCGCCCTTAAGTTCGGCGATTCCGACATTATCCGGGTCGGCGACTGGGTGTTGGCCATCGGCAATCCCTTCGGCCTGGGCGGCACGGTGACGGCGGGCATCATTTCGGCCCGCCAGCGCGACATCAATTCAGGCCCTTATGACGATTTCTTGCAAACCGACGCCGCCATCAATCGCGGCAATTCGGGCGGTCCGATGTTCAACATGAAGGGCGAGGTGATCGGCATCAACACCGCCATCTATTCGCCCTCCGGCGGATCGGTGGGCATCGGTTTCGCCATCCCCTCAACCCTGGCCAAGCCGGTGATCGAGGATTTGAAGAAGTTCGGCCGCACCAAGCGCGGCTGGCTTGGCGTGCACATCCAGACCGTGAACGACGAGATCGCCGACAATCTGGGCATCAAGGACAAGGATCACCGCGGCGCCCTGGTGGCAAGCGTGACGCCAAAGGGACCGGCGGAGAAGGCGGGCATCAAGGGCGGCGACGTCATCTTGTCGTTCGACGGCAAGAAGGTGACCGAAATGCGCCGCTTGCCGCGCATCGTTGCCGAAACGCCGGTTGGCAAAAGCGTCGATGTCGTGCTGCTGCGCCAAGGCAAGACGCAGACCGTGAAGGTGACGGTGGCCGAGCTTGAGGACGATGAGTCCAAACCCGGCAAGAGAACCGACAAGAAAAAGGACAAGAGCGATACCGGCCCGGCCAGCAAGAAGGTGGGCGAATTGGGCCTGTCCGTCTCCCCGCCCACGGCCGAGGTTCGCCAGAAGTTCGAACTGGCCGAGGAAACCAAGGGGCTGGTCGTCACTTCGGTCGATCCTTCTGGTCCGGCGGCGGAAAAGGGCATCAAGCCCGGCAACGTGATCTTGGAAGCCGGGCAGACGCCGATGAGCCAGCCTGGCGATCTGACCAAGAGGGTCGAGGACGCCAAGTCATCTGGCGCCAAGACACTGCTGCTGTTGATCGACGGCCCCAACGGCCCGGGCTATGTGGTGTTGAAGCTGGACAAGAAGTAACCCGTTTTACCAAGAAACGTCATGGCCGGGCTTGGCCCGGCCATCCACGTCTTGCCATCAATGCCGCCGAAAAAATGCGTGGATGCGCGGATCAAGTCCGCGCATGACGTGGGGTGTCAATAACTCCTTGTTTTGGTGTATCCTGTACATATGGTCGATTTGGCGCCGTCAGATACCGAAATCCGCATCGAGGGCCTGACCAAGGCTTTCGATGGCAGGCCGGTTCTGCAGGGCGTCGATCTGACGGTGCAGGTGGGCAGCTTCATCGCCATCGTGGGCGGATCGGGTTGCGGCAAGACGGTGCTGCTCAATCATATCCTGGGATTGTTGACGCCCGACAGCGGGCGCATCTTCGTGCGCATGCAAGGTGAACTGGTCGATCTGGCGGGGCTGGACGGCGAACAGCTCGACGATTTGCACACACATTGGGGCGTGGTGTTCCAGCGCAACGCCCTGTTCTCGGGCACGGTGCAAGGCAACATAGCCCTGTGGCTCAAGGAAGTGCGCCATCTGGGCGACGAGGCGATCGAGACCATCGCCGCCAAGGTTCTTGAGTCCGTGGGCTTGCCGACCGACCGCGAGTTTCTGGACAGTCCCGTCGAAAGCCTGTCGGGCGGCATGGCCAAACGCATCGCCATCGCCCGCTCGCTGGCCATGAAGCCGGATTGCCTGTTCTTCGACGAGCCGACCACCGGCCTTGATCCGGTCAACGCCTCGCAAATCCAAGATCTGCTGCTTTCGACCCATGTCGATCAGGAAGCGGACGGCAAGCCTCGCACCACCATCATCGTCACTCATGACAAGGATTTGTTGGTTCGCCTAAAGCCCCAGATCGTGATGCTGCACGAAGGCAGCGTGTCGTTCAACGGTCCGTTCGATGAATTCATGACCTCGACCTCGCCCATCATCCGCCCCTATTTCGACCTGATGCCGGTGCTGCATCAGCGCGATGGGGGAAAGATCTAGAAGCAAAAGCGCCCCCGTATTAAGGGGGTGTTTTGCATCTTGACGAAGTCTGTGGGCTGTCAGCGTCTCGCAGCACCTCTTAGAATATCCAAGATGACGTTGGTGGCCGTGTCGATCAGGACGACATCGTCGCCGACGATGGATCTTTCGCGGTTCCATGCCGGATTGCCCAAACGATCTTCAAGGTCGCTGGGCAGGCTTCGCTTGGCCAGCCCAGGCGGCAAAGTGTCGCGCTTGGCGAGGCCAGGAGGCAACTTGCCTTTTTTTGCCAAGCCGGGTGGAAGCGTGTCGCGGCTTCGCTTCTCGGCGCGTTGGCCTTCCTTGTTGTCGGCGCGGGAGGTTTTGAAATAATCGCTGATCGCCCGCTTCTGTTCGGGCGTGAACATGTCGTTTGCCATGGTTTCGGCGGCGTTGCCTACGGCTCTGCCGATGACCCTGCCGACGGGGTCGTTCGTGTCATATTGCGCCAGGAGGGGGAAGGGGAGCAGAGAAAGGCAAAGGGTGAAGATGAGCCTGCGCATGCGAAGCTCCTTTCCAAAGATGAGCATCAATCATAGTCATTGTCGATGCCGCATCCTAGGAATACGAGACCGCAGACGCCTGCGGAATCTGCCTACTCTCCGAACGGATTGACGACGGCAACAGCCAGCGGCGCAAAATGTCGATGGTTGCGGGTGACGATCTTCAAACCATGTGCCTTCGCCGTGGCGGCGATCAGCTTGTCGGTCGCGTTGCCCGAGGCGGGGTCGAAATTGCCCCATATTCTTGCGACATCGACGGTGATGGGCAGAATGCGCTCGCCATAATAATCGATGACTTCGTCCAGCCAGACATCCAGCGACGCGGCAAAAGAAAGATCGGACTTACGCTGCTTGGCGACGCCCGCCTCGATCTCGCCGATGGTGACGACGCTTAAGTACATCTCGGCCTTCTTGTGCTTTTGCAGCCAAGCGGAGACATTCGAAGGGATGCGTTGCTTGCGCAGTTCCGACAGGATGCAGGTATCGAGCAGAAACATCAGAACTCGACATCGCGCAAGGGCGTTTCGATGCGCTCGAACGCACTATCGTCCTTGGGCATGGCCAGCAGCAGATCGACAAAGCTGGGACGCTTTTTCTTCTCATTGGCGGCCATGCGTTCATAGGTCTTGGCCTCGACGACCACTACAGCCGGACGGCCATGCTTGGTGACAAGTTGCGGCTTGCCCTTCTCCGCCGCCGCCACGACGGCGGAAAAGCTGTTCTTGGCATCCTGCAAGGGCCACGAAGCGCGGGACATGGGGTGGCTCAATCTAGCTAGAATTCTAGACAGATTATGCGGCGCGTCCGAGCATCCGTCAAGATGTCCTTGCAACAAAAAACGCCCCCGTTTAAGGGGGCGTTTTGCTGAGTGCTGAAAGCTGACTGCTGAAGGCTGATAGCTAACCGATCACCCAATTTTATCCAACTCGCGCAGGATGGATTCGCCCATCACGCCGGTCGAGACCCGGGCCTTGCCGGGCGACATGATGTCGGCGGTGCGAAGCCCGCCGGCCAGCACGTTCTTGGCGGCCTGTTCGATCAGGTCGGCCTCGGCCTGCATGTCGAAGGAATAGCGCAGGCACATCGAGAAGGACAGGATGGTGGCCAAGGGATTGGCGATGTCCTTGCCCGCGATGTCGGGGGCCGAACCATGCACCGGCTCGTACATCGCCTTCATCTTGCCGTTGGCGTCGGGCGCTCCCAGCGAAGCCGAGGGCAGCATGCCCAAGCTACCGGTCAGCATCGAAGCGGTGTCGGACAGAATGTCGCCGAACAGGTTGTCGGTGACGATCACGTCGAACTGCTTGGGATTGCGCACCAGCTGCATCGAGCAATTGTCGGCGAACATGTGGGACAATTCCACGTCGGGATATTCCGGCCCCAGCTTGGTCATCTCTTCGCGCCAAAGCACGCCCGACATCATCACATTGGCCTTCTCGACCGAGCACAGTTTCTTGCCGCGCTTGCGGGCCAATTCGAAGGCCACGCGGCCAATGCGCACGATCTCGCTGGTCGTGTAGGTCTGATTGTCGAAGCCGCGCTTCTGGCCGTCGGGCAAGGTCTCGATGCCCTTGGGCTGGCCGAAATATACGCCGCCGGTCAGTTCGCGCACGATCATGATGTCCAGGCCCTGCACCACCTCGGGCTTCAGGGTCGAGGCTTCGACCAGGGCGTCGAACACCATGGCGGGGCGCAGATTGGCGAACAGGTCCATATCCTTGCGCAGGCGCAACAGGCCGCGCTCGGGCTTGACCTCGAAGGGCAGATTGTCCCATTTGGGGCCGCCGACGGCGCCCAGGATGACGGCATCCGATTCTTGCGCGCGCGCCATGGTGGCGTCGGTCAGGGGAATGCCGTGCTTGTCGTAAGCGGCGCCGCCCACCAAATCCTCGGTCACGTCGAACTTGATCTGACGCTTCTTGGCCATCCAGTCGATGACGCGTTTGACTTGCGCCATCACTTCGGGGCCGATCCCGTCGCCAGGCAGCAACAGCAGCTTCTTGTTGGACATTTTCTATCCCCTATATTTTTGAAAGTTAGCGCGAACCGGTGGCGGCCAGCCAAGGCGACTGCTGGGCGCGTCTGGTCTCGAAGTCCTCGATCTTGGCCTTCTTTTCCAGCGTCAGGCCGATATCGTCCAGCCCGTTCAGCATGCAATGCTTGCGGAAGGGATCGATTTCAAACTTGATGACGCCGCCGTCGGGACCGCGAATTTCCTGGGCTTCCAGATCGACGGTCACGGTGGCGTTGGCGCCGCGTGACGCGTCGTCCATCAGCTTGTCGACATCGGCCTGCGCAAGTTTGATCGGCAGGATGCCGTTCTTGAAGCAGTTGTTGTAGAAAATGTCGGCGAAGCTGGTCGAGATCACGCAGCGGATGCCGAAATCCATGATCGCCCAGGGCGCATGTTCGCGCGAGCTGCCGCAGCCGAAATTGTCGCCCGCCACCAGAATCTCGGTCTTGCGGTATTGCGGCTTATTCAGCACGAAGTCGGGCTTCTCTTTGCCATCGGCGTCGTAGCGCATTTCATGAAACAGATTCTTGCCCAGGCCCGAGCGCTTGATGGTTTTCAAGAACTGCTTGGGGATGATCATGTCGGTATCGACATTGATGATCGGCATGGGGGCGGCGACGCCCGTGAGCTTGGTGAATTTCTGCATGGTTACAGCTTCCTCACGTCCGTCAACTTGCCGGTGACGGCGGCGGCCACGGCCATGGCCGGGCTGACCAGATGGGTGCGGGAATCGCGGCCCTGGCGGCCTTCGAAATTGCGGTTCGAGGTGGAGGCGCAGCGCTCGCCCGGATTCAAACGGTCGGCATTCATGGCCAAGCACATCGAACAACCCGCATCGCGCCATTCGAAACCGGCATTGGTGAAGATTTCGTCCAATCCCTCGGCTTCGGCCTGCTCCTTGACCAAGCCGGAACCCGGCACCACCAGCACCTGCACGCCAGCGGCCACCTTGCGGCCCTTGGCGAGTGCGGCGGCGGCGCGCAGATCTTCGATGCGGCCATTGGTGCAAGAGCCGATGAAGACGTGATCGATCTTGATCTCGGTCATCGGCGTGCCTGCCGTCAGGCCCATATAGGCCAGGGCGCGTTCCATGCCCGCCCGCTTGGCCTCGTCAGGGGCCGACTTGGGATCGGGAACCTTGTCGGTGATCGCCACCACGTCTTCGGGGCTGGTGCCCCAGGTGACCATGGGGGCGATGTCTTCGGCCTTGAAGCGATGAATGGTGTCGAACTTGGCACCTGCGTCGGTCTTCAGCGTCTTCCAGTAATTGACGGCGGCTTCCCAATTGGCGCCCTTGGGGGCCATCGGACGGCCCATCAGATAATTGAAGGTCACGTCGTCGGGCGCGATCAGTCCGGCCCTGGCCCCGCCCTCGATGGTCATGTTGCAAAGGGTCATGCGCCCTTCCATCGACAGGCCAACCACGGCGTCGCCCGCGAATTCGACCACATGGCCGGTGCCGCCCGCCGTGCCGATCTTGCCGATGACGTAAAGCGCTAAGTCCTTGGCGGTGACGCCTTGGGGCAGCGTGCCGGTCACTTCGATCAGCATGTTCTTGGCCGGGCGCTGCAACAGCGTTTGCGTGGCCAACACATGTTCGACTTCGCTGGTGCCGATGCCGAAGGCGAGCGAGCCGAAAGCGCCGTGCGTCGCGGTGTGGGAGTCTCCGCAGACGATGGTGGCGCCCGGCAGCGTGAAGCCCTGCTCGGGACCTACGATGTGAACGACGCCCTGGCGGATGTCGCTCATCGGGAAATAGGGCACGGCGAAGTCGCGGACATTGGCTTCCAGGGTTTCCACCTGGATGCGGCTTTCCTCTTCGGCGATGCCCTTGTCGCGGTCCTTGGTCGGCACGTTGTGGTCGGCCACGGCCAGCGTCTGTTCGGGCTTGCGCACCTTGCGTCCCGCCACCCGCAGGCCTTCGAAGGCCTGGGGGCTGGTCACCTCGTGCACGAGATGGCGGTCGATATACAAAAGGCAGGTGCCGTCTTCCTGGCGGTCCACCAGATGGGCCTGCCAGATTTTGTCGAACAGAGTGCTGGGCGTAGCCATGGGGCTTGCTTACTCCTTGGCCTCGGAAGGGGCGCTGGCCGGGGCCTCGTCCTTCTTCAGCCACGAACCCTGGGCTTCGGCGATGCGGGCCGATTTGCCGCGACGGTCGCGCAGGAAGTACAGCTTCGAACGGCGCACGGCGCCACGACGCACCACCTCGATCGAGGCGACGGTGGGGGCATACAGCGGGAAGACGCGCTCGACGCCCTCGCCATAGCTGATCTTGCGCACCGTGAAGGCCGAGTTCACGCCGTTGTTCTTGCGCGCGATGCACATGCCTTCGAAGGCCTGCAGGCGGGTGCGGTCGCCTTCAACCACCTTGACGTTCACGCGCAGCGTGTCGCCGGGGCGGAAATCGGGCACCGGACGCTCGGCAACCAAGCGTTCCATTTCGCGCTGTTCAAACTTCTGCAAAAGATTCATGTCACTTATCCTTCTTTCCAAGACCATCTGCGTAGGCCTTCCATAAATCGGGCCTGCGCGCTTTCGTTACCTGTTCAGCCTGGGCAAGTCGCCAAGCCTTGATCTTCGCATGGTGGCCCGAGGTCAGAACCTCTGGCACCTCCCGGCCCTCCCACACTTGCGGCCGGGTATAGTGGGGATATTCCAACAATCCCCGCTCGAAACTTTCCTCGGACAGCGATTCCTCGCTGCCCATGACGCCTGGGCACAAACGCACGCAGGCGTCGATCAGGGCGAGTGCGGCCGGTTCTCCGCCCGACAAAACGAAATCGCCCAAACTAAGCTCCAGCGCCTCGTGGGCGTCCAGCACCCGCTGGTCCATGCCTTCGAAGCGCCCGCACAGCACCGTCATTCCCGGCCCCTGCGCCAGCTCCTTCACGCGCTCTTGCGTGATCGGCCAGCCCCTGGGGGTCAGATACACCAGCGGACCTGGCCCGCGGGCTGCCAGGATCGCCGCATTCACGACATCGGGGCGGATCACCATTCCGGCGCCACCCCCAAAGGGGGTGTCGTCAACGGAACGGTGTTTATCGCAGGCGAAAGCCCTGATGTCCACCGATTCCAACGCCCAAATGCCCCGTTCCAGCGCCCGTCCGGCCAGCGATAAACCCAGGGGTCCCGGGAACATTTCCGGGAACAGGGTCAGCACCACCGCCTTCCAGGCGCTCAAACCGTCTTCTCCTTGTCTTCGTCCGCCTTTTTGGCTTCGTCAAGAAGCCCCAAAGGCGGGTCGATCACCACAAAACCTTGCGGCACATCCACCACCGGCACCACAGCCTTGGTGAAGGGCACCAGTGCCGTCCGTCTCTGGTCCTGAAGGCGGATTTCGAGCAGGTCGCCTGCTCCGAAATCCACCGCCCTGACCACCGATCCAAGGGCCGAACCATCAAGAAGTCTGGCTTCCAGGCCGATCAGATCGGCGTGATAGAAGCCTTCTTCCTCCTCGTCCAGCTTGGGCAGGGCGCTTCGGGGCACGTAAAGTTCCGTTCCCCGAAGGGCCTGCGCCTGATCGCGATCGGCAATCCCCGACAACGAGAGCAGCACATTGCCCCTGGCCATGCCCTTGAACCGGGCCTTGAAGCTGCGTCCATCCCCGCTTTCCAAGGGGCCGTAGGAGGCGATGGCTTTGGGATCGGCGGCGAAACTCTTCACCTTGACCTGACCCTGAACGCCATGAGCGCCTTCCACCACGCCCAACAGGACGCGGGAAGCGGACATTACGCTTCGGCGGGAGCGGCAGCCGCTTCAGCGGCCTTGGCGGCGGCTTCTTCAGCCGCAGCGGCTTCCATCTTCATGCGCTCCTGGGCCTTGGCCTTGGGCTTGTCCTTCTTGGTCTGCGAAGGATAGGCAGGCTTGGCCATCAGACCGGCGGCGGCGAACATGCGCTGGCAACGGTCGGAGACCACCACGCCATTCTTCAGCCAATGCTGAATGCGCTCGGCCTTCAGAACCACGCGCTCGGCGTGATCTTGCGGCAATTGGGGATTGTAGGTGCCGACCTTCTCGATGAAGCGACCGTCGCGGGGGCTGCGCGTGTCGGCCACCACGATGCGGTAGTAGGGGCGCTTCTTGGCGCCGGCGCGGGAAAGGCGAATGGAAACGGGCATTGATCGATTGCTCCTTGGTTAATCAGTGAAATTGGAAAGGATTGTTGCCGCCGCGCCCCATCAGCGCGGACATGCCGTGGCGCATCAGGCCCTTTTGGCCCAACTTGCCCAGTTTCTTCATCGCATCGGCCATCTGCTGATGCTGTTTCAGAAGTTTGTTGATGTCCTGGACGCTGGTCCCCGATCCCTTGGCGATGCGCTGCTTGCGCGACGCCTTGATCAGGTCGGGGTTGCGCCGTTCTTTGGGGGTCATCGAGGACAGGATGGCTTCCTGTCTGGCGATCATCTTGTCGTCGATTTTGGCGTCGGCGATCTTGTCCTTGAATTTGGCGGCCCCTGGCAGCATGCCCAGCATGCCCTTCAAATCGCCCATCTTGCGCATCTGCTTAAGCTGGCCCGCCAGATCGTCGAGATCGAATTTGCCCTTCATGGCGCGGGCCGCCAGCTTTTCGGCGTCGGCCTGCTCGATGTTCATGGCCGCTTTTTCGACCAGCGACACCACGTCGCCCATGCCCAGGATGCGCCCGGCGATGCGGTCGGGATGGAAAACTTCCAGCGCGTCCAGCTTTTCGCCCGCACCCAGGAACTTGATGGGCTGACCGGTGACGGCGCGCATGGAAAGCGCAGCACCACCGCGCGCATCGCCATCGACGCGGGTCAGGACGATGCCGGTGATGCCCACTTTTTCATTGAAGGACTGCGCCAGGGTGACGGCATCCTGGCCGGTCATGGCGTCGGCGACCAGCAGGGTCTCGATGGGTTGGGCGGCGTCGCGCACCTTGGCGACTTCGTCCATCAGCGCTTCGTCGATATGCAGGCGACCAGCCGTATCCAAGATGACCACGTCATAGCCTTCAAGACGGGCGTTCACCAGGGCGCGTTTGGCGATATCGACCGGCTTTTGGCCCGCCACGATGGGCAGACTGCCCACCTCGGCTTGGGCGGCCAGAATGGCCAACTGTTCTTGCGCCGCCGGGCGATAGACGTCGAGCGAAGCCAGCAGCACCTTCTTCTTGTCCAGCGTTTTCAGGCGCCTTGCGATCTTGGCCGAGGTCGTGGTTTTGCCCGAACCCTGCAAGCCGACCATCAGCAGAACGGCCGGAGGGGCCGTGTTCAAATTGATTTCGACGCCAGCACTTCCCAGCGTTTCGACCAAATGGTCATGGACGATCTTGACCACCATCTGACCCGGCGAAACCGAACGGATCACTTCCTGGCCGATGGCGCGTTCCTTCACCTTGGCCACGAAATCCTTGACCACGGGAAGCGCCACATCGGCTTCCAGAAGGGCGATGCGCACCTCGCGCAGCGCTTCGCCGACGTCGTCCTCGGACAACGCCGCCTTGCGCTTCAAACGCTCGAACGTTTGCGAAAGTTTGTCGCTTAAACTCTCGAACATGCGCGGGCCAAAACTCCAAAACGGTTTCGCGCCCGTGCGCGACTATCGCGGACGGGCGTGCCCCCTCGGGGGCGAATTCCCTCAAGCTGCCTTGAAGAGGGGGGATTTCTAGGCCCTTGGCGACATAAAGTCAAGATTAAGGATGCTTTTGCCCGTCAACGCCCTGATTTCGCCATGAATTCAGGCCAGGATGGCCAGCATGAAACACAGCCCCCCCTTTCTGATCCTGCTGATCCTGGCCCTGGCTTCCTGCGGCCCGCCCATGGCCTGGGACAAGCCGGGCATAAGCCTGGAGGCCAAGGCCAATGACCGGACGGATTGCGAACGCTTGGCCTGGCGCCAGGCAGTGGATGTCGAGAATGACATGTTCTTTAACTACCGCATGTCGTCTGGCCGCTACGCGCTTCGTCATGGCTATTATCCGCAGCCCAATTTCGACCGCTATGGCTGGGAAGACCGTTTCTATTCCACCTGCATGCAGGCCAAGGGCTACCGCCTGGTTCCGATGACCCAGGGGGGATGACAAAGCCCTTGCGGCTTCCCACCTGCATAGGACTGGGGTGGGTCAGATTGCAAGAGGACGTCCATGAGCATGAGGGAAAAGCTCTCGCCCGAGACTGTGCGCGAACACCTTGATCGCCTAAGCGGCTGGCGCGAATTTCCGGGCCGCGACGCCATCCGCAAAACCTATCAGTTCAAGAATTTCTCCGAGGCCTTCGGCTTCATGACCCGCGTGGCCATGATGGCGGAAAAGCTCGACCATCATCCGGAATGGACCAATATCTACAATCGCGTCGACATGGTTCTGTCCACCCATGACGCAAAAGGCGTCACCGAGACAGACTTCGTGCTGGCGCAAGCAGCCGATCAGGCGGCGCTGGGGAATCGCCCTCAGGATTAGTCATTGGGGAAGCAGAAAACCCTTCAGCGAGAAGTTCGCGGGCATCAGGCCAGCGGCGGCGAAACCGTCGGCGATTTTACGCCATCTGTTCTCGCTCATGAAACCGATCTCGATGATGTCGGCAGCGATCATAAGCGCGGTTTGCTTGGCCTCGAATTCCAGAAGTCCGCGATCCAGGCCGGGCGCATAGCTGCCAATCATGAGATCGATGATTTCAGACTGATGATCCAGGGCGTAGCGCCAGCCTTTAAGCGAGGCCTTGCGAAAGGCGCCAGCCAGCGCCGGGTCGCGCTTGAGCAGGTCTTCGGTCGTAAACAACAAATCACCATAGAAATCGATGTCGGAGGAACGCGGGCTGAAGACCCGGAAAGGCGTTCCTTGCTTGTGCATCAGATAAGGTTCCAAGGTCGAATAGGCCGTCATGGCGTCCACTTGGCCGCGTCCGATTTCGATGACCCGGCCCGAATGGGGGATGATCTTCAGACTGTTTGGCGGCACTTTCTCGGCATGGAGATAGGCCAGCAATTCGTCGGCATGTTCCTCCACCATCATCGTCTTGCCGACCAGATCGCGGGGGCTGGCGATATTGGCCCCCTGGCGAGCCATGATGATGTAAGGGGAATGCTGAAAAACGGCGGCCAACGCCACCACCGGCTTTCCCCGGCTGCGTTCGATCAGCAGCGATGAATTGCTGATCCCGAAATCGGCCTTGCCTTCAAGAACCGAAGTCGTCGGACTGATGTCGGGGCGGCCTTCCAGGATCACGGCATCGATCCCGGCCTCGGCGTAATAGCCCTTCGCCTTGGCGGCGTAATAGCCCGCGAATTGGAACTGGTGCGTCCATTTCAGCTGCAGGCGCACCTGGCGCAGCTCTTGCGGCTGTGCGGCCTCTGCGGAGCATGTTGCATAAAGGATGCAGAAAATCTGGGCCAGCCAGAATAGGCGGCAAAAGCGCATGACGGTTCTCCCTAGAAGGGAGCGTCAGGCTATCAATTCTCCAGATAAAATCAATAGCCTGACGATTCTATGACAATTAGGCCCGCTTGCGCTGCTTGTCGCCCTTGTAGTTCGAGGACTTTCCAGGGTTTGCGCCCTGATAGCCCTGGCGCTTCCTGCCGGCCTGACCCTGGCGCTTCTGCGCCGGGCGGGCCGAGGTGGAATGGCGCATGCCCGCGATGCCTTCGGCATGGTAGGCGTGATCGTCGTGCGACGGAATGGATTGGCGGATCAGGCGTTCGATGGTTTTCAGATAGCCCACTTCCTCGGCGTCGCAGAAAGAAAGCGCTATGCCGTCGGCGCCAGCGCGCGCCGTGCGGCCGATGCGGTGCACGTAGCTTTCCGGCTCGTTGGGCAGTTCGAAATTGATGACATGGGTGATGCCGTCGACATCGATGCCTCTGGCCGCGATATCGGTGGCCACCAAGGCCCGCACATCGCCGCGCCTGAAGGCTTCCAGGGCCTTCTGGCGGGCCGACTGGGTCTTGTTGCCATGGATGGCCTGGGCGGAAACACCGGTTTTCTCCAACTGCTCGGCCACCCGGTCGGCGCCGTGCTTGGTGCGCGTGAAGACGATGGCGCGCTTGACGTCATGCTGCTTGAGCACCTGGGCCAAAAGCGGGCGCTTGTTTTCCTTGGTGACGAACAGAACCTTCTGCTCGATGCGCTCGACCGTGGTGGCGGCGGGCGTGACCTCGACGCGCTCGGGATTGTTCAGCAATCCAGCGGCCAGTTCTTCCACCGATTTCGGCATGGTGGCCGAGAACAAAAGGGTCTGACGCTGCTTGGGCATGCGTTCGGCGATGCGCTTCACGTCGTGGATGAAGCCCATGTCCAGCATGCGGTCGGCTTCGTCCAACACCAGCATTTCCACGAAGTCCATGCGCACATGGCCCTGATTCATCAGATCCAGCAGGCGGCCGGGGGTGGCGATCAGCACATCGGTGCCGTTGGCCAGCGAGCGGACCTGGGGCACTTGGCCGACGCCGCCGAACACCAAAGCGCGCTTGAAGCGTATGTTGCGGCCATAGGTGGCGAAGCCTTGCGAAATCTGCACCGCCAGCTCGCGGGTGGGGGTCAGGATCAGGGCGCGGGGCGAACGCGGCACATAGCGCGTTTTCGTAGTGGCGATGCGCTGCAAGATGGGCAGCGCGAAGGCCGCCGTCTTGCCGGTGCCGGTCTGGGCGATGCCCAGAACGTCGCGGCCCTCAAGCAGCAGCGGAATGGTGGCCACCTGGATGGGGGTGGGGGTGGTGTAGCCTTCGCTCGTCAAAGCGGTCAACAGCGTCTCGGCCAGGCCGAGTTCGGCAAAAGTGGCAGTCATCAGAATTTTTTAACTTTCAAAAACAGATCCCGCGCGCCAGCCACAGCGGCCAGCGCGGAAGATGAAGGTTGCAAGCCCCTGGGGCACGCGACCAGCGGGAAACGGATGGGGGGTATTCGGGAGACGCCGGGCGGATGTTCATCCACCCCTCGTGCGCGATCGCCGGAACCGAAGCAGGCCGAAACCTGTCGTGCGCGGATTATATCAGAGTGCGCTTAAGATAACAACATCTCATTGTCGCCTGCCGTGGCGGGCCGGATTCTGCTAGACTTCAACTCAAGAGATAGTGATTGCAGGCCTTGGGGGACGGGAATGGTCGAGCTGGTTTGGCAAAAATGGTTTGAAGTCGGTCATGAAGCCATCGATTTCGAGCACAAAATCTTCTTTACGCTGATTCACAAGCTGCAATGCGTGACCGCCGAGTCCGAGGACAAGGCGGAGCGGCGGCGCGTGATGGAAGAGATATTCAAATATGCCGACTTCCACTTCACCAGCGAAGAAAACATCATGCAAGATTCCGAATACGGGAATGTCGATGCCCACAAGACGATTCACCGGAACCTGCTGCGCGACCTGCGCGAGGCCATCGCGGCCTATGACGTCCATAGCGACAATGCCGAGGAGATCGTGACTTTTCTTTTCAACTGGCTGCTTGAGCACACGATTTACGAAGACCTGAACATTTCGAAATCGGTCAAGGAAAAGCAGCTTCGGCAGTTCTTCAAATCGGCCGGGTAACAGCGGCGGAGAATTTGGTGGGCCCGGTAGGACTCGAACCTACGACCAAGCGGTTATGAGCCGCCCGCTCTAACCAACTGAGCTACAGGCCCTGTTTCACGTCATGCCCGGACTTGCTCCGGGCATCCATGGATCGCCGGGTCAAGCCCGGCGATGACGGAAAGAGGAAACGTCCCCAAAAATCAACCTTAAAACCCCGTCCTCAATTGTCCAGGAAGCTGCGCAGTTTGCGCGAGCGCGACGGATGCTTGAGCTTGCGCAGCGCCTTGGCTTCGATCTGGCGGATGCGTTCGCGGGTGACCGAGAACTGCTGGCCGACTTCTTCCAAAGTGTGATCGGTGTTCATGCCGATGCCAAAGCGCATGCGCAGCACGCGCTCTTCGCGGGCGGTCAGCGAGGCCAGGACGCGGGTGGTGGTTTCGCGCAGATTGCCCTGGATGGCGGCATCCAGCGGCAGCACGGCGTTCTTGTCCTCGATGAAATCGCCGAGATGCGAATCTTCCTCGTCGCCGATGGGCGTCTCGAGGCTGATCGGCTCCTTGGCGATCTTCAAGACCTTGCGCACCTTCTCGAGCGGCATTTGCAGCTTTTCCGCCAGTTCCTCGGGCGTCGGCTCGCGGCCGATTTCGTGCAACATCTGGCGAGACGTGCGCACCAGCTTGTTGATGGTCTCGATCATATGAACCGGAATGCGGATGGTGCGGGCCTGATCGGCGATCGAGCGCGTGATGGCCTGCCTGATCCACCAAGTGGCGTAGGTCGAGAATTTGTAGCCGCGCCGGTATTCGAACTTATCGACGGCCTTCATCAGGCCGATATTGCCTTCCTGGATGAGATCCAGGAACTGCAGGCCGCGGTTGGTGTATTTCTTGGCGATGGAGATGACGAGACGCAGGTTGGCCTCGATCATTTCCTTCTTGGCCTTGCTGGACTCGCGCTCGCCCTTCTGCACGGTGGCGACGATGCGCCGGTATTCCGAGATGGGCAATCCAGCCTCGGCGGCGATGTCACCGATCTTGGTGCGCAGGTCCAAGATGTCCTTGCCGTGCTTGGGACCGGTGAATTCCTTCCAGCCCTTGCCGGGCTTGACCTTCAGCTTGTCGATCCAGTTGGGGTCAAGCTCGCTGCCGAAATAGGAATCGAGGAATTCCTGGCGCTTGATCTTGCAGCTTTCGGCAACGCGCAGCAGGCGGCCCTCAAGGCCGATCAGGCGGCGGTTCAGATGGTTCAGTTGCTCGACCAGGAATTCGATGCGCGACTGGTTGAGATGGATGCCCTCCATCAGCTCCACCAGTTCCTGCTTCATCTTAGAGAAATTCTTTTCGGTGGCGGCGGGCACCTTTTCATCGCTCTGCAAGGCTTTCAGGCGCTTTTCCTGAATCTTGCGCATTTTCTTCGAGGTTTCGGCGATGCGCTCCAGGGTTTCCAGCACCTGGGGCATCAGCTCCAGTTCCATGGCGGCCAGCGAAATGGAGGATTCCTCGCCTTCCTCGGCCTCGCTCTCGGCGCCGGGTTCGACCTCGGGTTCTTCCTTTTCGGCTTCGGCTTCGGCTTCGGCTTCTTCGCCTTCGCTCTCTCCCGCTTCGACGGCTTCTTCCTGGAAACCCGACCCGTAGGTGGCGTCAAGGTCGATGATGTCGCGCAGCAGCATCTGGCCGTTGACCAGCTTGTCATGCCAATCGACCAGCGCATGAATGGTCAGCGGGCTTTCGATAATGCCGCCGATCATCATTTCACGCCCGGCTTCGATGCGCTTGGCGATGGCGATTTCGCCTTCGCGCGACAGCAGTTCCACCGAACCCATTTCGCGCAGATACATGCGCACCGGATCGTCGGTGCGGCCCAGTTCGGCCTCATCGACATTGCCCGCCGTGGA
Organism: Alphaproteobacteria bacterium; assembly: GCA_015231795.1. Taxonomy (NCBI): domain Bacteria; kingdom Pseudomonadati; phylum Pseudomonadota; class Alphaproteobacteria; species Alphaproteobacteria bacterium. The sequence goes on from JADGAX010000011.1 coordinate 25,909, forward strand.
TTCTTCTTCCCGTTCCGTGGTGTCGTCGTTGGCGGCTTGGGTTTCCTCGGCTTCCTCGTTCTCGACCACGTTGATGCCCATTTCGGACAGCATCGACATGGTGTCTTCGATCTGCTCGGACGAGAATTCCTCGGGCGGCAGGGCGGCGTTGATTTCGTCATAGGTGACGTAGCCGCGCTCCTTGCCCTTGGCGACCATGCGCTTGACGGCGGCGCCCAGGGTGTCCAGCAACGGGCTGTCCTGGGTGTCTTCCGAGGCTTCCTGATTTTCGGTGGGCTGGGCGGCCTGCTTTGCCATAGGCTTACGTCTCCCGGTCGGGGGATTGAATTCCAGATTGTCTGTGGAAGGACGGCTTAAACGTCTTCGTCATCGTCGACATGATCAATCGTGTTCAGCTCGTCCTGTAACGTTTTCAAGGCTTCCCAGGTTTCGTCGCTGGCCTGTTCGCCCAAACGGCGCTCAGCCTCGACAATCGCCTGGACTATTTCGGGGCGGCGCAGCCGTCCCAACGCGTGCAGCATCCCTTTTTTCGCTTCGTCTCGCCCGGCTCCTGCCTTGGCAAAACGCGCCAGTGTCGTACGCAGCAACGAATCGACGGCCTCTTTGCACCCGTGGGCTTCTAGGTGGTGCCTGAGAGCGTCGGAATCAAGGCCGGGACTTTGAGCGAGGAGGTTTAGAACCTCCTGGCGAAGCCTGTCAAGGGCTGGATCGGAAAAGGTCAGGTGGCCGAGCGCTTCGGCGGCCTCGTCGATCAGGTCAGGATGGCTGATCAGACAGGCCAAAAGCAGACGTTCCAGCTTGGGTTCGGGGGCCGAAGGCTGGGCCAGGGGCGAGCTGCGGGGTGGAAACTGCGAAAAATTGTCTTTTCCTTTGAATGACTTGCCGCGCGGGGGGCGCGGCGGAAAGAAAAGGTTGCGCAATCTGGCCCGGATGTCGCCCCGGTAGTGATATTGCACCTGCTGGTCCTGAATCTGGCGGGTTTGCTCCTCCAGGCGCTTTTCCAGGGCGGCGCGGCGCTCGGGCGTGTCGATCGGGTGGGATTGGGTTTCAGTTATCCACAGGCGTTCGAGCAGGGACTGGGCGCCGCCTAAGATAGCCTCCATTCCCTGCGCCCCTTGTTTGGCGACCAGCGTGTCGGGGTCCTCGCCCTCGGGCAGGGTGGCGAAACGCAGGCTTAGGCCCGGTTTCAGCAGCGGCAAGGCGCGTTCCAGCGCCCGCCCGGCCGCCCTTTGGCCAGCGCCGTCGCCGTCGAAACATAAAATGGGTTCCGGGGCCAGACGCCACATTTCCTCGATCTGGGCTTCGGTCAGCGCCGTGCCCAGGGGAGCCACGGCCTGATCCAGACCGGCTTGATGCAGCGCGATGACGTCCATATAGCCCTCGACCGCGATCAGACGCCCGGTGGCCCTGGCTCCTTCCCTGGCCTGGGCCAGGGCGTAAAGCTGGCGCCCCTTGTGGAACAGGGGTGTTTCCGGCGAGTTCAGATATTTCGGCTCGCCCGCCCCCATGATGCGCCCGCCGAAGGCGACCACCCGGCCCCGCTTGTCGGTGATGGGAAACATCACACGGCCCCGAAAGCGGCCATAAGGCTCGCGCCCGCCATCTTCCGGCTGGATCAACAGGCCCGCTTCGATCAGCATTTCCTTGGTGATGGTTTCACCCAGTAAAGCCACCTTCAACTCGTTGCGGTCTTCGGGCGCAAAACCCAGGCGGAAGCGGGCGATGGTTTCGTCGGTCAGGCCACGGCCCTTCAGATAGGCCAGCGCCTCGCGGCCCTGGGGGCTTCTGAGATGGGCTTCGAAATGCCTGCAGGCCAGTTCCATGACCTCATAAAGCGAGGCTTCGCGCTTGGCCTGTTCGCGCTCTTCCGGCGAAGCCTTGGGCACTTCCATGCCCGCTTCGCCCGCCAGCCGCTCGACGGCTTCGGGGAAGGGTAGGCCCCCGGCGCGCATCGTAAAGCCGATCACGTCGCCATGCGCCCCGCAACCAAAGCAGTGATAGAAGCCCTTTTCGTCGGAAACCGAAAAGCTGGGGGTTTTTTCGTTGTGGAAGGGGCAGCAGCCCCATTGTTCGCGTCCCTTGCGCGTCAGCTTGACCTTGCGCCCCACCACCTCGGTGATCGACAGGCGAGAGCGCAATTCCTCGAGGAAGCGGGGCGGGAAGGACATGGCCCTCAGCTTAAACGAACGTTCAAAAGCTGCAAACGCCCTTCACGCGGGCAAGGCCCGCGCGGCGATCGAAGGTCAAGACAAAAGACTTTTTACCAGTCCGCTGGCCTTGCCGAAATCCATTTGGCCGGCATGGCGCTCGCGAAGCGCCGTCATGACCTTGCCCATGTCCTTCAGTCCCTTGGCCTCGACATCGGCCATCACCGCCTTGATGGCGGCGTCGGTTTCCTCGGCGCTCATCTGGCGAGGCAGAAAGCGCTCGATGACGACGATTTCCTCCTGCTCCTGCTGGGCCAGTTCCAAGCGCCCGCCTTGTTCGTAAAGCGTGATGCTTTCCTTGCGCTGCTTGATCATGGATTGCAACATGCCCAGGATCTCGTCTTCGGAAATGCCGTCCATATTGCCCTTCGAACGCGCCGCGATATCGCGGTCTTTCAAGGCGGCCAGGATCAGGCGCACCGTCGAGACCGCCCTGGCTTCCTTGGCCAACATGGCGGTTTTCAGTGCTTCGTTCAAAGCCGTGCGCAGCATGGCAATTCCCTTAGTCCATGAAGAAACTGTGAAAGCGGGACGTTATCTTGCCTTGCGGCCGGGCGCAAGATTTGATTAGTTCATTGAATTAGAACGATAATATATCTTGATCCGGGGCTTGACCGACTTGTCATGCCTCTGTAAAAGAGGCGCAACGGACATTCACGAAGCGAACTCGCTGCCAAGACCGCACAGCCATCTGGCCGGAGCGGCGCATACTTGCAGCCGGGTCTTTTGCTTAGGCGAAGGAAAAACATGAGCGACATCGCCCCTCCCAACCCGGCCACGGACAGGATGACCGGGGCATTGGTGTTGGCCGACGGAACGGTTTTCTGGGGCAGGGGCATCGGCGCCGTGGGCCATAAGGTGGGCGAGGTCTGCTTCAACACCGCGATGACCGGCTACCAGGAAACATTGACCGACCCTTCCTATGCCGGGCAGATCATCACCTTTACCTTTCCGCATATCGGCAATGTGGGCGCCAATGCCGAGGATATCGAAACCCTGAATCCGGCGGCGCGCGGGCTGGTGATCAAGGCCGACATCACCGAACCTGCCAATTGGCGTTCGGCCCAGCATCTCGATGCTTGGCTGAAATCGCACGACATCCCAGGCATTTGCGGCATTGATACGCGCCAACTGACGAGGCGCATCCGCGATCTGGGCGCTCCCAACGGCGTCATCGTGCATGCGCCCGAAGGCAAGATCGACGCCGCCAAATATCTGGCCTTGGCCAACGATTGGCCGGGCTTGGAGGGCATGGATCTGGCCAAGGACGTCACCTGCCGCCAAAGCTATTCCTGGGACGAATCGGCCTGGGTGCTGGGCCAAGGCTACGGTCGGCAGGCCGACCCTAAATTCCATGTCGTGGCGTTGGATTACGGCGCCAAACGCAATATCTTGCGCTGCTTGGCGGAATCCGGCTGCAAGGTGACCGTGTTGCCCGCCCAAAGCAGTTTCGAAGACATCATGCGCCATCAGCCCGACGGCGTGTTCTTGTCGAACGGTCCTGGCGATCCGGCGGCCACGGGCAAATATGCCGTGCCGGTGATCAAGCAGGTCGTTGAATCGGGCACGCCCCTGTTCGGCATTTGTCTGGGTCATCAAATGCTGGGCTTGGCGCTGGGCGGCAAGACCCGCAAGATGGGGCTTGGACATCGCGGCGCCAATCATCCGGTCAAAGACCTGGCCACCGGCAAGGTGGAAATCACCAGCCAGAATCACGGCTTCATGGTGGATGAAGACAGCCTGCCCAAGAGCGTTTCCGTCACCCATCGCTCGCTGTTCGACGGCTCGGTCGAGGGGTTGAAGTTGGAAGGCAAGCCGGTCTTCTCGGTGCAGTACCATCCCGAAGCCTCGCCCGGCCCCAAGGACAGCCATTACCTGTTCGCCCGCTTCGTCGAGATGATGGGGAAGCGGTAGGGTTTACGCCGCCTTCTTGACCTTGGGCGAGGGGATGGCGGCGATGATCTTGGCCATTTTCTGCTTGGCCTTCCACAAATCATGGGCGGTTTGCATATTCAACCATAGGTCAGGGCCGTTTCCGCAGAACTTGCCTAGGCGCAGCGCCATCTCGGGCGAGATCGAGGCGCTTTCAGCAAGAATGCGGTGCAGGGTCTGGCGGGCCACGCCCAGCTTTTGCGCCGCTTCGGTCACCGAAAGCCCTAGGGCAGGCAACACTTCCTCGCGCAGCAGAACACCGGGATGGGTCGGGCAGCGTTTGGGGCGGCGCGTGACGAAATACTCGCGTGCTGCTTTCTTCATGTTGGCCTCCTAATGGTACTGCTCCAAGTCGATCCGCAGCGCATCGCCGTCTTCCCACTCGAACGTTAGACACCATGGGCCATTTACATGAACTGTATAGCGCTTCGGCATTCCTTGTAGACCGTGGAAATTGAAGCCGGGCAAATTCATGTCTTCAGGCTTTTGGGCTTGATCGAGGGCATCCAATCTAAGAAGAAGACGTTTTCTTAGGGCGGGCGCGACTTTCGCGCTCTGCCCTTCCATGAACAATTCTTCCAAACCCTTGTGCCTGAAGCTGCGAATCATGGATTACTGTAACGCATGACGCGACAGATGGCAATTGGTCTCGCTCACATCCCCTGGCTGGTCAGCACGCGGTCGGGCGGCGGGAAGCCGTCCCAGAAGGCTTTGATGTTCACGATCACCTTCTCGCCCATGTCGGCGCGGCTTTCGATCGTGGCCGAGGCCAGATGCGGCAGCAGCACCACATTGTCGAGCGCCAGCAGCTTCGGATTCACCGCAGGCTCGTGCTCGAAAACGTCCAGTCCGGCGCCCGCCAATTCGCCTTTGATCAGCATGCGGGTCAGCGTGTCTTCGTCCACCACCTCGCCTCTCGAGACATTGACCAGATAGGCGTGTGGTTGCAGCAGCTTCAGTCGTCTGGCCGACAACAGGTGATAGGTCGAAGGTGTGTGCGGACAATGGATCGAGACGATGTCCATGCGGGCCAGCATCTGGTCCAGGCTTTCCCACCAGGTGGCTTCCAATTCGGCCTCGATCTCGGGATGAACGCGGTTGCGGTTGTGGTAGTGCACCGAGATGCCGAAACCCTTGGCGCGTCTGGCCACCGCCTGGCCGATGCGCCCCAGGCCGATGATGCCCAGACGTTTGCCCCAAATGCGGTGGCCCAGCATGAAGGTGGGACTCCAGCCGTCCCACTTGCCCGATCGCATCAGGCGCTCGCCCTCGGCCAGACGCCTAGGCACCGACAAGATCAAGGCCATCGTCATGTCGGCCGTGTCCTCGGTCAGCACATCGGGCGTGTTGGTGACCAGGATGCCCTTCTCATGGGCCTTCAATAGGTCGATATGGTCGATGCCGGTGCCATAATTGGCGATCAGGCGCAGATTTGGCCCGGCGGCTTCCAGAATTCCGGCGTCCAGCCGGTCCGTCACCGTGGGGACCAGAACATCGGCTTCCTGCATGGCCCGGATCAGTTCGGCCTTGCCCAGGGCCTGTCCGGTCAGATTCAGGCGCAAGTCGAACAATTCCATCATCCGGGTTTCCACGGAGGCGGGCAGCTTGCGGGTGACGACGACGATAGGGCGCTTGGGCAACATAGGCATCTCCCTGAAAAGCCTTCTTAAGGGCTATATAGGGATAATCTAAGCCTAAATCTTGACTCTCTGGAAGAAGGGACGGCTATTATGGCCCCTGTCCTGAAACCGGGGGGAGCGCAGGGTCCTCAGTGCCTATGCCGTCGCGACGATTATTGTTCATTGTTTTGCTGGCGCTAGCCGTCATGGCGGGAATATCGGTTCCCGCCCTGGCGCAGCAATCGGCCAGCGGCTTGCCCTTGCCGCGTTTCGTGTCTTTGCGGGCGGAAGAGGTCAATTTGCGCACCGGACCCGGCGTGCGCTATCCCATCGAATGGGTGATCACCAAGCGCGAACTGCCGGTTGAGATCATTGCCGAGTTCGATACCTGGCGTAAAATCCGCGATGCCCAGGGCACCGATGGCTGGGTGCATCAAACCATGCTGACCGGCAGGCGCACCATGCTGGTGATCGGCAACGGCATCCGCAAGCTAAGGCGTTCCGACTCCGACGAAGCGGCGCCCCTGGCCAATGTCGAATCTGGGGTCATCGGTCGCCTGCTGCAATGTCCCCGCAACAGTCAATTCTGCCGCGTCGAAGTCGATGGATATCAAGGCTGGCTGAAACGCGATGAATTCTGGGGCGTCTATTCTGGCGAATATATAGAATAGCTTGATAAATAACTTGGTGTGATTGTCGTCACTTTCAGCTTGTGACTTGGATCACTTCGAAGATCCTCGGAACCTGCGAGAATTCTCCTCAGTTCCAAGAGACAAGGCTTTCGGAAGTTTCCGTCCTCCAACGATCCGAAAGCCCGGAACCGCAAAGCCGCCGGAAGTCCTACCGGCGGTTTTCGCTTTTTATGCCCTGATGACCTTGACTTCGATGTCCAGATTCAAGCCGCTCCAAGCCCGGTCGGCGGTCAGGGCGGGAACCTGAAGCGAGCGCGCCAAAGCCAAGCAAGCGCGGTCCCCCAAAGAAAGCCCCGCATGGCGAGTAAAGGGAAGCAAGGCGGCTGTGGCCAACGCCAGATTATCGTCGAAGGCAACGACCCGAAGAGGCAGGCCAGTCAATATTGATCGCGCCGTTTCTTCGGGCATGCCGATGCGGATGAGCACGCATGCTGTCTCGGACAGGTTGACGGCGGAGATCACCGCCTCGCCTAGGTAGGCCAGAACAACGTCGGCGCCCGGTTCATCGTTCAGGAAAGCCAGCAGAGCCGAGGCATCGAGAACCGTTTCAGCCACGAAGCTGTTCCTCGCGACGTTCGGCGATCAACTGGTCGGCCAGCGACGATTGGCCTTTGGCATAGCGTTTGACGGCATCCTTGGCCCGTTGGATGGACTTCTCGACGCTTAGAATGTGCAATTCGTCACCATCGACGCGCAGCATCACGTCGTCGCCGGGTTTGATGCCCATGGCCTTTCGGAAACTGGCAGGGATCACCAGCCGTCCACTTTCGCCAAGTCGCGCCATTGTTTCGTTCATTCGCCACACTCCATGAATAATGGCGGAATGTTAGCATATTGGCGCAAATTGGTCCAGATGGCTGGAGCTAGAGGTTATCCGTCTTGGCCCATAGTTTCTGCATCCAGAACCACTGTTCGGGGCGTTCCTTGATCCAAACTTCGAACTGGCTGGCCACTTGCTGGGTTAAGACCTGCAGCACGTCATGCGTGGCGTCGCCCTTTTGCGGTTCGATGGGTTGGGCCAGGGTGGCGCGGAAATGCGCCCCGCTGATGCGCTCCATGCGCGTGCAGATGATGGGGGCGCCAAAGCGCCTGGCCAGCAGGGCCGCCGTATGGGCGATGCGCGCCTGGCCGCCCAAAAGATCGACCGGCAATGTGTCGGAATAGCGATGATCGGTCAAAAAGCCGATATAGCCGCCCTTGGACAGATGGCGCATCACATCGCGCATGCCGACATGGCTTTTGGCGATATAGGTGACGCCCTTGGTGGGCCTTAACTGCTGAACCAAGTCGCGCACATGGGGATTGTTGGGGGCGCGGTAGAGCAGCAGGATATGGCCGCCCAACCGGTCCATGACCAGGGGGAACAGTTCCCAATTGCCCAAATGGGCCGCCACGAAGACGCAACCTTTGCCCAGCGATTTGACGCGGTCGAAATTTTCCGCGCCGGCAATCTGGATGCGTTCCGGATCGTCGGCCAGCCTGCGCAGATGGGGATATTCGAAAACCACCCGGCCCAGATTAGCCCAGATGGCGGGCAGCAGGCGCTTGGCTTCGTCTTCTGGGAAAACCCGCATCAGATTGCCAAGCGCTACTTGGCTTGGCCTGCCTGCCAGGGGGCCAAGGCGCGACATCAGCTTGGCCCCGAGATTCGACGAGGCGTCCAGGCTAAGCGGTCGAAGGCCGCCAATCAGAGTTCGAAGGCCCAGCTCTTCCAGCCGGTAACGAAAAGAACGAAAATCCGCCATGCTGCCTACCGGATCATCCCCACCAAGGTCTTGATGGTGTTCTCGGCCCCCTGGGCGATCTGGCCGATAGTGGCGTCCAGCATGTAACAAGGGCTGGTTGCCAGCTTGAGAACGGGGTCCACCACCACCTCGCCATGGCCGCGGGCATGATGCTTTCCGCCCATTTTCTCAATGGCTTGCGCGGTTGAGGCGTCATCGCCGATGGTCACGTCGCCGCCATGCAGGATGCGAGCTATCAGGGCCGGGGCGATGCACAGGGCGCCAATCGGCTTTTCGGCCGCATGCATCGATTTGACCGCCTTCTCGACATCCGGGTCGACGGCGCAATCGGGGCCGTCAAAGGCGAAACCGCACAAATTCTTGGCCGCCCCGAAGCCGCCCGGAAAGACCAGGGCGTCGAATTGGGCGGCGTCGAAGGCGCTGAGAGGGGCGATTTTGCCCCTCGCGATCCTGGCCGATTCGGCCAGAACATTGCGGGTTTCCTGACTTTCCTGGCCGGTCAGATGGTTCACCACATGATGTTGGGCGATGTCGGGCGCAAAGCAGGCATAGCTGCCGCCCAGCCTGTCGATGGCCAGAAGCGTCAGCACCGCTTCGTGGATTTCCGCCCCGTCATAGACCCCGCAGCCTGACAGCACGACGGCAAAGGCTGGTTTCTTGCTCATGAAAGCCTCCCCGGCTGAAATTTGCAGGCTGAGAAAAGCATGTTCCCCCGCCAAAAAGCAAGGGTCCGGGCTTGTTTGGGGGGGAGTCTGGCTCTATAAACCCCGCATGCGCATCGTCATGGTCGATGATTCAGTTCCCTTCGACGGCTACACCTCGGGCCACCAGCCTTTGGGCGGGGCCGAAAAGGCGTTTGCGTCGCTGGCTTCCGCTTTGGCGATGAAGGGCCACGAGGTTCGGGCCTTTAACCGTTGCCGCTTCAAGATGACCATCGAAGGCGCCAAATGGGAGCCATGGGAACAGCCCAGGCCCTTCGATGCCGATCTCTTGATCGCCTGGCGCAAGCTGGGCCTGTTGACCTCGGTGCGCCAAGCCGCCAAGCGCCTGCTGTGGGTGGCGGCCAGCCCTGGTTATCTGGAACGCCCGGCCAACCGCGAAATGATCGAATCGACCGGCGCCAAACTGGTCTTTCAAAGCAAGGCCCAACTGGCCGGGTTCAAAAGCTGGAAAGGGGCCGGCGGAGCCGTTATCGCGCCCGGCGTGCGCTCGGAATATCAGTACGAAGCCGCCATTCAGCCCGTTCAGCCGCCGCTGGCCATTTGCACCACCCATCCTCTGCACGGCATGGACTGGTTGTTGGACCTGTGGCCGAAGGTGCGCGCCAGGGTGCCCGAGGCCAGGCTGGCCCTCTATTCGGCGGCGCTCGACAAGGGGCGCCAGGGCGCCGATGTACCCCCAGACATACGCCCCATCCTGGACAAGGCCGTGGGGTTGGAATGCCAGGGCGTGGTGATAGAACGTCCGTTGGGCGATCACGATATGCCAAGCGTTTGGCGCCAGGCGCGCGTGCATCTGTTTCCCGGCCATGCCGATGACTGGCTGGCGACCACGCTTTCGGAATCGCAGGCTTCGGGCATTCCCGGCGTCGCCAGGCCCCTGGGCGCAGCACCCGAGCGCTTGCAAGACGGGCAGACGGGGCAACTGGTTCCCGATGCCGACGCCTTCGCCAACGTCGCCGCCGAAATCATGAGCAACGATCAATTGTTCTGGTCGATGAGCCGGGACGCCAAGATCCATCAGGCCGGTCGCGGCTGGGACGTGGCGGCGACCGAGGTCGAGGCCTTGGCGAAATGAGAATCCTGTTCATCACAGCGACGCGCATCGGCGATGCCGTGCTTTCCACCGGTCTGCTGGATCATCTGATCCGACAGCATCCCGAAGCCAGGGTGACGGTGGCCTGCGGACCCGATGCCGCCCCCCTGTTCGCCGAGATGCCCAATCTGGACCGCCTGATCCCCATGCCCAAGGAACGCTGGTCGATGCATTGGGTGCGCCTGTGGTGGGCTTGCGTGAACATCCACTGGGATCTGGTGGTGGATTTGCGCAAGTCGGTGGTGGCTTACATTTTGTCATCGACCAATCGTTACACCCTGGCCAACAGCAAGGAACCCGTGCATCGGGTGCGCCTGATCGCCGATGTCATGGGTCTGCCCGAAACGCCGATGCCGCACATCTGGATCAAGGACGAACGCAGGGTCGAAGCAGCCGGGTTGCTGCCCAACCGCCGCCCGGTTCTGGCCGTGGGGCCAACCACCAATTGGGTGGCCAAGACCTGGCGGGCCGAGAATTTCGTGGCGTTGATCGAACGCTTGACGGGTCCATCGGGCATCTTGCCCGGAGCGCAGGTGGCGGTTTTCGGAGCGCCCCATGAGCGGCACCAGGCCCAGCCGGTGATCGACGCCTTGCCCGCAGATCAGGTGATCGATCTGGTGGGCAAGATCGATCTGCTGACCGTTTACGCCTGCCTGGAGCGCTGCGCCTTCTATGTCGGCAACGATTCGGCCCTGATGCATCTGGCCGCTGCGTCAGGCATTCCCACCCTGGGGCTGTTCGGCCCCAGTTCGGAAGTTTTCTATGCGCCCTGGGGCTGGTATGCCGCCGTGGCCCGCACGCAAGAATCCTTCGACACCATCTTTCCGAAAGACTTCGACCACCGCAGTTCCGGCACGTTGATGGATAGCCTGACCGTCGACGCGGCGGAAGGCGAAGCCAGAAGGCTGTGGGCGCGGGCGACTGCGAGGGCGGCATGACCAAACCCAGCCTGTCCGCAGTGGTCAGCGTGAAGAACGAAGAACGCCAATTGGCGGATTGCCTAGCTTGTTTGAAATTCGCCGACGAAATCGTGGTGCTGCTCGACAAATGCACCGACGGCTCGAAGGCGATCGCAAAAACATTCACTGACCGGGTGATCGAGGGCGACTGGGCGAAGGAAGGCGAACGCCGGAACGCCGCCATCGCGGCCTGCGCCAAAGATTGGGTGCTGGAAGTCGATGCCGACGAACGGGTGACAGAGGCCCTGGCCCGCGAAATCCGCGCCATCATCGAAGCCACGCCCTTCGACTGGCACGAAATTCCGGTCGACAATTACGTGGGCGCGCGCTTGGTGCGTCATGGCTGGGGAGCCTCTTTCGGCAAGGCGGCCTATCCCGGCTTGTTCAAGCGGGGCGTCAAAACCTGGGGGCCTGAGCGCGTGCATCCGTCGCTTTCCTGGCGCGGACGCAAGGGGCCAATGCTGAAGGAACGGCTGGTGCATTACGTGGACCGCAATCTGTCCGACATGCTCAAGCGCCTGGACAGTTATTCTACCGCCAAGGCCAAGGACCTGCGAGACAAGGGCGAAACCTGGGGCGGCACGGGTCGCAATGTCGTTCGTTTTCTGTCGCGCTTCTTCAAATGCTATGTCAGGCGCAAGGGATATCGCGAAGGCGGCTATGGGCTGATGGTCGCCTTGTGCGCGGGCCTCTATCCGCTGGTGTCGCATCTGAAGGCCAAACTGGAGAAAGAGTAATGGCGCGCATTTTGATGGCCGATGATGGAATCGCCTTTGACGGCACGACGCCCGAGAAGGGGCCGTTGGGCGGCGCCGAAAGCTCCTTCGTCAATCTGGCCGAAACCTTGGCCCAGCGCGGCCATTCGGTCGAGGTGCGCAACAAATGCGAGCGCGACATTGATCACAAGGGCGTCGCCTGGCGCAGGATCGATCAGCCCTGGCCGGAAACCGCCGACCTCTATGTCGCCAATCGGGGCGACAAAATGATCCTGCGCATGCCTGGTGCACGCAAAACCATTTTCTGGACCCACAATCCCGCCACTTACATGATGAAGTGGCGCTATTTGTGGAAGATGGCCGTCAAGCGTCCTGACATCGTTTTTATCGGCACCTATCACGCCACCACCTATCCGGCCTGGGCGCCGGGCGGCAAGCGGGTGGTCATTCCTTACGGCATTCCCGAGATGTTCCGTTCCGCCGAACCCGGCAGGGAAGTGCCGCCGCCCAGAGCGGTCTTTACCTCCAATCCGCTGCGCTCATTGGATTGGCTACTCGACTTGTGGGCCAATCGGATTCAGCCCAAGGTGCCGACTGCTGAGTTGCATGTTTTTTCGGGCGCCGCCACCTATGGATCGGTGGGTGATTCGAAAGCCGACGCCATGCAAAAGGTGCTGGCCAGGGCGCAATCCTTGAAGGAGAAGGGCGTGGTATTGCGCGGCCCGGTTCCCAAGGCACAATTGGTCGATGAATTCAGAACCGCGCGTTGTCTGCTTTACAAGGGCGACATCAACGAAACCTTCTGTCTGGCCGTGGGCGAAGCCCAGGCCATGGGTGTGCCCGCCGTGGTGCAGCCCATCGGTTCGGTGGTGGAGCGGGTGGTGGATGGCCGCACGGGCCATATCGCCGCCAGCGACGAGGCTTTCGCCGATGCCGCTGTCAAGCTCTTGGCGGATGAGGCGCATTGGCGCACACTGCACGATGGCGCGTTGGCGCTGCAGCGGCGCTGGGGCTGGCAAGATGCCGCCCAGGCTTTCGAATCTTTGCTGCCGTAAAGGGGATAAGCGGGAATGATACGCGTGATCCAGGCCATGGCGGGCGCTCAGTTTGGCGGCGCCGAGGCGTTCTTCGTCCGCCTGGCGATCGGCTTGCACAACAAGGGCCTCGATCAGCGCATCATCATCCGCAAACATCCGGCGCGCGCCGCCTTTCTGCGCGATCACGGGCTTGAGGTGATCGAACTGTCCTTCGGCGGACGCTTCGACTTCAAGACCCGCTTCGCCTTCAAGAAGGCGGTGGCCGAGTTCAAGCCCAAGCTGGTGCTGACCTGGATGAACCGCGCCACCCAATTCTGCCCGGATGGCGATTTCGTGCATGTCGGTCGGTTGGGCGGCTATTACGATCTTAAATATTATCGACGCTGCAAGCATCTGATCGGCAACACCGAGGATATCGTCGACTATCTGAAGAAGGAAGGCTGGCCAGCCGAACGCGCGCATTATCTGCCCAATTTCGTCTCGGCCGAGAACCTGCCGCCCATCGACCGCAAAAGCCTGTTCACGCCGCCGAACGCCCCGCTGATTCTCGCCTTGGGACGGATGCACAAGAACAAGGCCTTCGATGTTCTTCTGAAGGCGATGGCGCAGGTGCCCGACGCCTATCTGTGGCTGGCGGGCGATGGCGAGCTTCGGGCCGAGCTGGAAGCCCTGGCCCAGCAGGTGGGCGTCAAGCCGCGGGTGCGCTTTTTAGGATGGCGCGACGACGTGGCGGCTCTTTATGCAGCCGCCGATATTTTCGTTTGCCCGTCGCGCCACGAGCCTTTGGGCAATGTGGTCATCGAGGCCTGGGCGCAGGCCAAACCGGTGATCGCCGCCGACAGCCTTGGCCCTGGCACGTTGATTTCGCATGGCGAGAATGGGTTGTTGGCCCCGGTGGACGACGCCTTGGCGCTGGGCAAGGCCATGCAATGGATGATCCGCAACCCCGAGGACGCCAAACGCATGGCGGATGCGGGCCGGCAGGCCTATGAGGAACAGTTCACGGAAGGAGCCGTGGTCGAGCGCTATATCGAATTCTTCGAAAGCGTGACCGGGGGGGCTTGATGTGCGGCATCGCTGGCATCGCAACGCTTGACGGCAAGAATCCCGATCCATCCGTTCTGGATGGGCTGGCCCAGGCGCTGGCCCATCGCGGCCCCGACGGCAGCGGGCGATATCTGGATCACGGTGTCGGCTTGGTTCAGGTGCGTCTAGCCATCATCGATCTGGAGGGCGGGCGTCAGCCCTTGCACGAGCCGGGCGGGGCCGTGCTGATCGGCAACGGCGAGATTTACAACTACCGCGAACTGGCGGCCGATCTGCCGGATGTAGTTTTTGCCACCGCGTCCGACTGCGAACCGCCCCTTCATTTGTGGCGGCGCGCCGGAAACGGCTATGCCCAACGCCTGCGCGGCATGTATGCCCTGGCGATTTTCGATCCCGCCTCAAAACGCCTGACCTTGTCGCGCGACCCTTTCGGCATCAAGCCGCTTTACTGGGCACAAACGCCGCAAGGTTTCGTTTTCGCGTCCGAAGCCCAGGCGCTGGTCGGCGCCGGGCTGATTGAAGCCAGGGAAAATCCCCGCGCCAGGGCCGAGCTTTTGCAACTGCAATTCACCACTGGAAGCGAAACCATCTTTCAGGGCATCAACCGTTTGCAGCCCGGCGAGACGCTGGTGATCGAGAGGGGCCGCATCGTCGAGCGCCATCGCCTGAACGCCCTGCCGGCGGGCGGCGTCGTCAACAAGTCGCAAGACGCTCTCTTGTATGAACTTGACGCGGTCCTTTCCGAGAGCGTGTCCTTTCATCAGCGCTCAGATGTGCCTTACGGCATGTTCCTGTCGGGCGGCATCGACAGTTCCGCCCTGCTGGCCTTGATGGCGCGTTTGAACGAGCGTCCGGTGCTGGCTTTCACCGCCTATTTTCCGGGGACCAAGGCCAAGGACGAGCGCGGCTATGCGGCGCGCGTGGCCAAGGAATTGGGGGCCGAACGCATCGACGTCGCCTTCGGCGAAGAGGATTTCTGGCAACTGTTGCCCGCCGTCGCCGCCGCCATGGATGATCCTGCCGCCGATTACGCCTGCCTGCCCACTTTCAAACTGGCCGCCGAGGCCAGAAAGCATGTGAAGGTGATCTTGTCGGGCGAAGGCGGCGATGAATTGTTCGCAGGCTATGGGCGTTACCGACAGGCCATGCGCCCCTGGCCCTTCACGAGGCGCATGCGCCGTCATGGCGGTTTCGACAAGCTGGGCGTGCTGAGGGAAAATCCCGACCGTTGGCGCGACGGCATTGCCCAGGCCGAGCGCGAGCAGGCGTTGGATGGGCGCACGCGCCTGCAAATTGCCCAGGCGGTCGATTGCGACGCCTGGCTGCCCAACGATCTGCTGACCAAATTGGATCGTTGCCTGATGGCGCATGGCGTCGAGGGGCGGGTTCCCTTCCTTGACCCGGCGGTGGCGTCCTTCGCCTTTCGTCTGCCGGATCGCATGAAGGTGCATAAGGGGATGGGCAAATGGATCCTGCGCCGCTGGTTGGACAAGGTTCTGCCGGTGGCGGGCGCTTTCGAGAAAAAGCGCGGCTTTACCGTGCCGGTCGGCGACTGGATCGCCGCCAAGGGACATATTCTGGGGCCGCTAGTGGCGGCTCAGCCTTCCATCCAAGCGCTTTGCCATCCCCATGAGGTGGAAACGCTGTTCCGTCATGCGGGCAAACAAGGCTTTGCCGCCTGGACGCTTCTTTTCTATGCTCTGTGGCATGGACGGCATATGCTGGGCCATCGCCTTAAGGGCGACGTTTTCGACAGCCTGGATGCCATGAAATGTTCGACCTGATCGTCAAGGGCGGCATCGCCGTCACCCCCAACGGCACCGAAGAAGCCGACATCGCCATCAAGGATGGGCGCATCGCGGCCATCGGGTCGCTGGACGCCGGTCGGGCGGAACAGGCGATCGACGCCAAGGGACTGCATGTGCTGTCCGGCGTCATCGACACCCAGGTGCATTTGCGCGAACCCGGCATGGAACATAAGGAAGACCTGTCCACCGGCACGGCTGCGGCGGCGCTGGGCGGCGTAACGGCGGTTTTCGACATGCCCAACACCAAGCCTTCAACCACGACGCCCGAGGCTTTGGCCGAAAAGCTGAAGCGCGCCCAGGGACGCGCCTGGGTCGATCACGCCTTTTATCTGGGCGCGTCGCCCGACAATGCCAGCCAGCTTGGCCAGTGGGAAAGCCTGCCCGGTTGCGCTGGCGTCAAGGTGTTCATGGGGTCCTCCACCGGCTCGCTGCTGGTCGACGACAAGCAGGTGCTGCTGCAGGTCGCCAGAAACGGCAAGCGGCGCATGGCCGTGCATGCCGAGGACGAGGCGCGCTTGAAGGAGCGCCGCCATTTGGTTGATGGCGACAAAGCTTCGCCCGCCCTGCATCCTTTGTGGCGCGACGAGGAAACCGCCCGGCTGGCCACGGCGCATCTGTTGGAAATCGCCCGCCAGGCCAACCGGCTTGTGCATGTTTTGCACATCACGACGGCCGAAGAGTTGGAAATCCTGGCAAACTACCGCGATGTCGCCAGCGTCGAAGTGACGCCTCAGCACCTGACCCTGGCCGCTCCCGAATGCTACGAGCGCCTGGGCACTTATGCGCAGATGAATCCGCCCATTCGCGAGGCCCGCCACCGCGAGGCTCTGTGGAAGGCGGTGCGCCAAGGACTGGTCGATTGCCTGGGGTCGGACCATGCGCCGCATACGCGCGAGGAAAAGGACAAACCCTATCCGCAAAGCCCGTCGGGCATGCCGGGCGTGCAGACGCTGGTTCCCCTGATGCTGGACCATGTGAATGCCGGGCGCCTATCGCTCGAACGGTTCTCGGATCTGACCAGCGCCGGTCCCGCCCGCCTGTTCGGCTTGGCGGCCAAGGGACGCATCGCGCTGGGCTATGACGCCGATTTGACGCTGGTCGATCTGAAGGCGAAAAAGACCATCACCAATCAGTGGATCGCCAGCCGCTGCGGCTGGACGCCCTTTGACGGAATGCAAGTCACTGGCTGGCCGATGGCGACTTTGGTGCGCGGCCAAGTGGCGATGTTCGAAGGCCAGCTTCAAGGCCAGCCGATGGGCCAGCCCTTGCGCTTTTCTGGATGTTAAGGCTAGGCCCGCCCCGCCTCAGTTTCGTCATTCCCGCCTGGAATCAGGAACGTTTCCTGGCGGCCTCGCTGGGCAGCGCGCTGTCGCAAACCGTGCATGCCATTGAAGTGATCGTGGTCGACGACGCCAGCACGGACGCGACGGCGCATATCCTGGAAGCCATCGACGATCCCAGGCTGGTCACCTTGCGTTCGGAAACGAACTTGGGGCCGGGTGGCGCAAGAAATCTGGGGCTGGAAGCGGCGCAGGCGTCCATCGTCGCCTTTCTCGATGCCGACGACATGGCGGCGCCCGAACGGGCCGAACGCCAATTGGCCTTTTTCGACTCCCATCCCGATCATGTGCTGGTGGGATCGGCTTATGGCGTGATCGATCAGAACGACAATGTGCTGGGCGTCGAGCGCCCCGCCTTGCTTGAAGACGCCGATCTGCGCTTTTCGTCCCTGTTCCTAAGTCCCGTGCATCTGACCACGTCGGCCATCCGGGCCGATGTCGCCAGGGCGCATGACTTGCGTTTTCCGACAGATTCGAAAATCGTCGAGGATTATCGCTTCGTCTCAAGCCTGATCCGACATGGTAAGGTTGCGAACCTGCAAGAGGTGCTGACCTATTACCGTCGCCACGACGCCATGACGTCGCGTCTGTTCGAGCAAGAAGGCTGGCAGAGTTTCGCCGAAGCGTCGGCGGCCAATATCCGCGCCCTGGGCGTCGAATGCGATGGTCCCTTGGCGGCGCGCCTGACCCAGGCGCATTTGGCCAAATTGCAGGGTTTGGAAACCGATCCTCTGCTCGATCAGCTTTACGAAACGCTCAAGGCGCTGCACGCATCGCAAGCAGCGCCCTAAGGGCCAGCGCCATGTTGGCCATGGGCGCGTTCCAATCGTACATCTGTTCTTGGCGGAACAGCTTCATCGACGGGTACCAGGGCGATTCCTTGCCTGCGTCGCCCCAGCGCCAATCGCCGCCCAGGCGCAGGCCAACCCAGCAGGGCTTGTTCATGGCGCCGCACAGATGGGCCAGCGCCGTGTCGGGCGTAATCACCAGATCGAGATATGAGACGACGGCGGCGGTTTCGGAAAAGTCGGTCAATTGATTCGTGAAATTTTCGACCTGGGGCGGCGGTTCCCGCCCGGCGCCGGTTTGCAGCGATATGAAACGGACGCCTTCGACGGCCAGCAGCGGGGCCAGGGCTTCCAGGCCGTACGAGCGTCTGTCGTCGGCGGGATGTTCCGGATTGCCCTTCCAGGCCAGGCCAATCTTGAAATCGCTTCCGCCCAGGCGCAAACGCCAAGCCTCAATGCGCTCGGGTTCGGCCTGCAGATAGGGCGGCGTTGGGCCGAACACGCCGAAAAGACCGGCCAGCGACATCAGGGGAATATGGCGCTCGGCCTCGACCGGGTAGCCCAGGGCCAAGACGTCGATGGCGGGAAAATTGTGCTTCAGCAGCAAGACCAGTTCGGGATGAACGAGAAGAATCACCTTCCTGACGCGCTCGGCGACGGGGGTCAGATAGCGGGCGAAGTGCAGGGCGTCGCCGATCCCTTGCTCGGCCCAGACGCAAAGCGTGCCGTCGAAGGGCAAGCCGTCCCAAAGCGGCGCTTCGACGGGGGGCTGCATGGCTTGCGTCAGCAGAAGCCTTGTTTCGAACAGGCGAAGGCCTTGCTTCCAGTCACCCTGTCGCAGCAGAACCAGCGATTTGTTCCAAGCGCCCTGGAGCGAAGCGGGGTCCAGTTCCAATGCTTCATCAAGAATGGCCTTGGCATTCGCGGTTTGACCAAGATCGAGCAGGATCGATCCCAGGCTGACCCTGCTGTCGGCGCGCTTGGGGTCTATCTCGATGGCGTCCAGGAAATTCTGCGCGGCTTCAAGCGGGCGTCCAAGCGTCGCCAGGGCGTTGCCCAGATTGTGTCTGGCATCCGCCGAGGCGGGATCGAGAACCGTCACCATGGCCCAGGCGATGGCGGCCTGCTTGCTGTCGTTGCGGGCGTTGGCGGCCTCGGCCTGTTTGACCCAGCCCATCAGTTCAGACATCGAGACTCCTTAGTCGTTCGGCGATGGCGGACACGGGAGTTGCCCAGTCGCCAGCCTTGGGCTGGCGGAACAACGTGACCGAAGGGTACCATGGCGAGCCGCTTCCTTCCATCAGCCAGCGCCAGTCGGGAATGAAGGGCAAGAGCAGCCATAAGGGTTTGCCAAGCGCCCCGGCCAGGTGAGCGATGGCGCTGTCCGACGCCACGATCAGGTCCAGCGCCGCGACAAGGGCCGCCGTTCCATCGAAACCGGTTCCGACATCCGGGTCTTCCTCATTGCCGAAATCGATCGGCCCTTCGCTTAGCTTATGAAGCTGCTCGCGCCCGATGCCGCTTTGCAGCGAGGCGAGCCGAATGCCCGGAACGTCGAGCAGGGGCAGCAAGGGGGCCAGCCCGGGCGAGCGTCTGCGGTCGGCGTGATAGCCGGGATTTCCTTGCCAGGCCATTCCCACCCAGGGACCTTGCCCCAGTCCCGCCAGCCTTTTCTTCCAGTTGGCGACGCGGGTCGGGTCCGGCGTCAGATAGGGGCCGGATTCCAGGGGCGCGCCCAGGAAGTGCGGCAAAGACATCAAGGCGACATGGGCGCTGGACCGGGGCAGCGGCTGACCCTGCTCGACGATGGTGACCGAGGGAAAAGAACGGGCGAACAGGCTGGCCTGCTTGGGGTCGGCTTCCAACACGATTTCTCCCGCCAGCGAAGCCAATTTGGGAATGTAGCGCACGAACTGGAAGCCATCGCCCAATCCCTGCTCGGCATGGACCAGCAACGTGCCGCCATGGGGCAGGGGCTTCCCATCCCAGGCCGGACAGCCGAAATCGCGCCTTGGCGTCGTGAAATTGGACATGTCCCAGCGCCATTCCGCTTCCTCGAATCCTTCCTTCCATCGGCCCTGCAGGAAATGGATGGTCGCCAGATTCCAGCGCGCTTCGGCAAAATCGGGTTGGCTTGCGATCGCTTGGCGCAGAGCGTCTTCGGCAAGGTCAAGCCGTCCCTGTTCCTTGAGCGCGATGGCCAGATTGTTGGCCAGACGCGCATCTTGCGGCGCTTGCTGGTGCGCCATGGCGAACAGACCGGCCGCCATTTCGAAATCGTCGGCGGCCATCGCCAGATTGCCCAGATTGAACAGGGCGGGCGCGTGGCCGGGGGCGACGTCGAGCGCCTTGAGGTATAGGGCCTGAGCCGCCGCCTGATCGTGATGGGCCAGTTTCACATTGCCCTGCATGACCAGCGGCAAGGGATTCTCGGGATCGAGCAGAGCGGCGAAATGCAGCAGATTCTCGGCTTCGTCGAAGCGCAGCTTGCGCATCAGCAACTCGGCCAATGCGGTCATGGCCGCGGGGTCGTTTTCGTCGATGGACAGGTAGTTGCGCCAAGCCATGATCGCTCCATCGACGTCGTTGATGGCGGTCATGGCCAGGGCCAGTCCATAATGAGCCTGCTTGGAATTGGGATCGATCAGGGCCGCTTTTCTGAAATGCGCGATCGCCTCGCCATCTCGTCCCAGCGCCGCCAGCGAGCGGCCCAGCCCCAGGCGGATATCGAAATCTTCGGGCGAGAAATCGTAGCCGTTGCCGAAGAAATCGAAGGCCTGAGCGGGCTGTCCCAGCTTGAGAGCGATCTGGCCCAGGCGAGACCAAGCCTTGGGCTGGCGGGGATTGGCGCGCAGTTGCGCCCAAAAGGCCGCCTGGGCCTCCATCAGTTGCCCAGCCTCAAACAGCGCTTCGGCAGCGGCAAGTTTGTCGGTCATGCGAAGAAAGTTAGCCGATCAGCGGGGCTGGCGCTACCCACCAGCTGGGCTGGCCGACCGAGAGGGACCGGGCGGCCGTTCTGGCCTCTTCCTCGTGGGCGAACAGGCCAAAACAGGTGGCGCCGCTGCCCGACATGCGGGCCAGCAGACAACCGTTCTGGGTTTCCAGGGCTTTCTTGACGTCGGCGATGGCCGGAACCAGCGAGATGGCGGGTGGGGCCAGATCGTTCCTGCGCTCGCGCAGCAGGCGGACCAGATCGTGGATGCCGTTGGGGGCGGTTTCGAAGGTGGCGGGGGCCGAGAAAGGACCGCTGCGGGCCTTGAAGACCGGCGGGGTCGCCAAGGGAATGCCGGGATTGACCAGCACCAGCCAGGCTTCGGGAAGACTGGGGGCCGGCGTCAGCTTCTCGCCGATGCCTTGCATGAAGACGGCCTTGCCCTTCAGGCAGACCGGCACGTCAGCGCCCAATTTCAGGGCCAGCGACAAAAGCTGATCGTCGCTGGGCTTTAAGTGCCACAGCCGGATCAGCGCCTTCAGGGCGGCGGCGGCATCCGCCGATCCGCCGCCGATGCCCGACGCGATGGGCAGCGACTTCTCGAGATCGAGGCAAGCACCTGTCTTGACTGCGAACATGTCGGCCAGCAGCTTGGCCGCCTTCATGACCAGATTGTCCGGCTCGTTCTGCAAGCCCTTGGCCATCGGACCTGACAGCGTCAGCGACAAGTCGTCGCTTTGCTTGGCCAGCACGCGATCGCCGACGCCCGCAAAGACGACCAAGCTGTCCAATTCATGATAGCCGTCGTCGCGCCGTCCCACGACATGCAGATACAGATTCAATTTGGCGGGCGCGAATTCAGAAATCACGAATGAAAATCACTTCTTGCCGTTGCGTCCGTTCGGACCATGTTCAAGTTTGGCTTTGGCCGCTTCGGCGACCTCGGGTTCCGGATCGAAGATCAGGGTCTTCTTCCACTGGAAGCGGGCTTCGTTCCTGCGGCCCACGGCCCAGTAGACATCGCCCAGATGATCGTTGATCACCGGGTCCTCGGGCTGCAACTCGATGGCGCGCTCCATGAAGCGCACGGCGCCCTTCATGTCGTTCAGGCGGTACAGCACCCAACCCAGGCTGTCGGCGATATAGCCGTCGGTGGGGCGAAGATCGACGGCGCGTTCGATCATCTTGCGGGCCTGAACCAGATTGGTGCCCTGTTCGACCCACGAATAGCCAAGATAGTTCAGCACATAGGGCTGCTCGGGTTCGAAGACCAGCGCTTGCTTGAAGTCGGCCTCGGCCTTCGGCCATTGCTTCGAGCGCTCATAGGCGATTCCCCTGGCGTACAGGATGGGCCAGTGGCGCTTTTCCAGGTTGCCGATGCGCTGAATGGCCTTGGTGTAGGAATCTGCGGCGGCTTCGAACTTTTTGGCCTGACGCTGAATGTCGCCCAGGCTGATCAGGGCGTCATAGCGCTGGGGGCGCTCGCTCGACAGTTGCTCGAGCAGCTTTTCGGCCTGATCCACCTTCTTCAGGCGGTTGTAGTTTTCCGCCTGACGGATGCGTACCGGCCAGGAGGCGGGATCGGATGTCGGTATGGTTTCGTAGACGGCGTTGGCATCGTCAAGCCGGTTCATGTCTTCCAGAATGCCGCCGATCAGCACCTTGAGCAGGGGAAAATCCGGCTGTAGCCCCTGGGACAGGCGGCAGAGCATCAGCGCCGTATCGGCGGCCCCCGCCTGCTTAAGCGAAGCTGCGGCGCCGAACAGGGCTTCGGCCATGCCTTCCGAGGCTTTGGAGATCGGCTTGCCGCCCTTGGCGATCACTTCGGCTTCGGCCTGTGGGTCCAGCATGGCCGAATCAGGATTGTCCGTCCGATAGCGTTCGAACAAGGCCTGTGCTTTGTCCTTTTCGCCGCGCGCCAAGTGGAAGGCGCCAACCACGCGCACGGCGCGCAAGGTCAAGCCAGCGGGACTGGCCAGGGTGCTTTCGTAAAGATGGGCCGCCGCCTGGGTGCGCCCGGCCAGTTCGTTGATCAGCCCGGCGTGAAAGCCGTAAAGCGGAGCCAGCGCGCTCGATTCCTTCAAGGGGGCCAACGCCGTCAGCGCCTTGTCGGTCTGGCCGTCGCCGTAATAGGACCAAGCTTCCAGCAAGGGGATCATGAAACTATTCAAGCCGCGGCGCGGCTGGGTGGAAAGCCTGGACGCGGCGCGGGCGAAGTCGCCCTTCTTGGCGTCGCGCACGGTCAGGATGTAGACGGCCGGCCCCGCCTCGGGATCAAGCGAAATCAGCCGCTCGGCCAAGGCTTCGGCCCTTGCGGTGCGTTCCTCGGCCATCATCAGCACGCTGGCCCGGGTCAGCAACTCGACATTGTTGGGGTCCTTGCTTAGCGCCTGATCGTAGGAACTGGCGGCCTCTTTGGTGTCGTGCTTACGCGTGGCGTGGCGCGCCGCCAGATACTGGCCCGATCCCGATTCGCCCACCAAGGTCGGCCCGTATGCGGATGTGGACATGCCCGCTTCGGTCGTAACGCAAGCCGAAAGCCCCAGGATCAGGGGAGAGGCCAGCAGGGAAAAGCGCATGAAGGACGTCATCTAAACTCCGAAAGGAAGCAAAAGCGCTGGCTTACATATTGGGATAATTCGGCCCGCCGCCACCCTCGGGCACCTTCCAGACGATATTTTGCGTGGGATCCTTGATGTCGCAGGTTTTGCAATGCAGGCAATTCTGGGCATTGATGACCAAGCGGGGCTTGCCCGATTCGCCATCGCGCAGGATTTCATAGACCCCAGCCGGGCAGTAACGGGTTTCCGGCGAATCGTAAAGCGACAGGTTGACCGAAATCGCTACGTCGGGATGTTTCAAGGTCAGGTGCGCCGGTTGGTTTTCCTCGTGGTTGGTGTTCGAGATGAACACGCTGGAAAGCCGGTCGAAGCTGACCAAGCCGTCGGGCTTCGGATAGTCGATCTTCGGCCAGTCCTTGGCTTTTCCCAATTGGCTGTGATCGGCTTTGTGATGCAGGGTCCAGGGCGCCTTGCCGCCCAGGATATAAGTGTCGATGGCCGAATAGGCCAAGCCCGCCCACAAGCCGTAATGGAAGGCGGGGCGGATGTTGCGCACCTGCTTCAATTCGTCCCACAGCCAGCTTTGGCGCAGCGCTTCGGGATAGGCGATCACTTCAATCCCGTGGCTCTCGTCATGGGGGCGGGTGAGCGCTTCGAAGATGGCCTCGGCGGCCACCATGCCCGACTTCATGGCGGTATGCGATCCCTTGATCTTGGCGACGTTCAGGAAACCCGCCGCGTCGCCCACCAGCACGGCGCCCGGAAGGGTTAGGCGCGGGATGGACTGCAAACCGCCTTCCGACAGCGCCCTGGCGCCGTAGGCGATGCGCCGCCCCCCCTCGAAGGTGGGGCGGATGGACGGATGGGTCTTGAAGCGCTGGAATTCCTCGAAGGGCGACAGATAGGGGTTGGGATAGTCGAGGCCGACCACGAATCCCACCGCCACCTGATTGTTTTCAAGGTGATACAGGAACGAGCCGCCATAGGTGTTGGCTTCCAAGGGCCAACCGATGCTGTGCATGATGTGGCCGGGACGGTGTTTGGCGGGATCGACTTCCCACAGTTCCTTGATGCCGATGCCGTAGGTCGGCGGATCGCTGTCTTTCCTTAGGCCGAACTCTTCGCACAATTGGCGGGTCAAGGAACCCCGGCAGCCTTCGGCGAACACCGTCTGCTTGGCGCGAAGCTCGACGCCCCTGGTGAAATTGGCCGTGGGTTGTCCATCCTTGCCGATGCCCATGTCGCCGATGGCCACGCCCGCCACCGAACCGTCGTCCCTGTACAAAAGCTCGGCGGCGGCGAATCCGGGATAAATCTCCACCCCCAGCTCTTCGGCCTGGCTTGCCAGCCAGCGCACGACGTTGCCCAGGCTGACGATGTAATTGCCCTTGTTGTGCATCGAAGGCGGGGTCGGCAGTTGGTAAGACTTCGACGCCGTCAGGAAAAGGAAACGGTCCTCCCCGGCCGGGGTCAGAAGGGGGGCACCCTTGTCCTTCCAATTAGGGATCAGTTCGTTCAAGGCCCGGGGTTCCAGAACCGCGCCGGACAAAATGTGCGCCCCCGCCTCGCTGCCCTTTTCGATCACGCAGACCGACAGTTCCTGGCCCTTTTCAAGACAAAGCTGTTTCAGGCGAATGGCCGTGGCCAAGCCGGATGGGCCCGCGCCCACGACCACCACATCGAATTCCATCACCTCGCGTTCCATGGCGCGTCCCCGTTAGCAACTTTACCGAAAGGGTATTGGAGGGCTTTTCCGCCCCCGGTCAAGACCTGTTTCAATTCCCGATATGATGCTAGCTTGTCGCCATGAATGCAATCGAAGCCGCCATGCCCCCCTTTGAGACCCTGCGCTGGTACCTGGACGCTGGCGTGGACGAGTGCGTGGGCGAGGTGGCGGCCAACCGTTTTGCAGCCCTTCCGGCACCCACAGCCCCCCCCGCTTCCTTGGCGGCGCGCCAGCCAGTCGTGTCCGAAGTCCGGCCAGCTTCTTCCAAGCCTGCGGCTGCGCCGCCGCGCCCCACCGCCCCCAGCATCGCCGCCGGAGCCAAGACGCTAGACGAGTTGAAGACGGCATTGCTGTCGCTGGAAGGCTGCGCGCTCAAATCCACCGCTACTCAGTTGGTTTTTGCCGACGGCAATCCAGAAGCCAAGGTGATGTTCATCGGCGAGGCGCCCGGCGCCGACGAGGATCGCATCGGCAGGCCCTTTGTCGGCCAAGCGGGGCGGCTGCTCGACAAGATGCTGGGTTCGATCGGCCTTGACCGAGACAAAGCCTATATCACCAATCTGCTGGTCTGGCGTCCACCCGGCAACCGCACGCCCACCCCACAGGAGGTGGCCTTACTGCTGCCCTTCCTGGAGCGCCATATCGAACTGGTCGATCCCGAACTGGTGGTGCTTCTGGGCGGTACGGCGGCCCAGGCCGTGCTGGCCAAGTCCGAGGGCATCACCAAGCTGCGCGGCAAGTGGTTCGATTATGCGACACCCGGTCTGGTGCGCCCCGTCCATGCCCTGGCCACCTTCCATCCAGCCTATTTGTTGCGCCAACCTGCCCAGAAACGCGAGGCTTGGCGCGATCTGTTGATGTTGCGACGTAAGCTAGACGAGCTTGGCGTCTGAATAATAACGGTGAATCGTCCTTATCCACAGGAAAGACTCTGCCCTGGGGCGCTTTCCCTTGCCCGTCCAGGGGGGATCAGTTACGAGTCCCGGCCATGACCTGGACCGACCGGATAGAACAAGCAGTTCCGGCAGTGGTCCGCGTTCTGGCTTTGGTGGCTCTGTTTGCCGCCCAAGACGCAAGGGCAGATACCTTGCGGGACGCGGCGCCGGTCACCGGTGATGGACAGCCAGTGAGAACGGCCTCTGTTACGGGTGAGCTTGAACGATTAGGCCGAGTAACCAGCCTGCCCGAAATTCTTTCGGCGGAGGATGCGCAGCGCTATGCGAACGCCGTCTCGTTTCAAGAAAATGGTAGTTGGGCCGCCGCCGACAAGGAATTGGCGCGGGTAACCGATCCCATCTTGAAGGGCACCTTGCTGGCCGACCGTTATCTATCCGGCCGCTACAAGCCCAAGGCTGCGGAAATCAAGGAATGGATGGCCAAATACGCCGACCATCCCGACGCGACCCTGGTCTATAAGATGATGGGCAAGGGGGCTGCGGCTGTTCGCGGCGTCAAGCGTCCGGTGCAGACCGGCTATCTGCGCGGCTTCTCGGAAGGTTCCGGCATCGACGAGGAAGTCGGCTCGTGGAAAGTGGCCGAGAAGAAGTCCGACAAGCCCTTGTCGGCCAAGGAACGCGCCCTGGAAAAGTCCTGGAGCGGCGATTTCCGCAAGCAATTGCGAAGCGGCGAGGTCGATCAGGCGCGCCGTCTGCTTGAAAGCCCCAAGGCGCGCCAGCTTCTGGACGACGTTACCTATGACGAAGCCAGAATCGCTTTAGCCACCGGCTATTTCCTAAGAACCCGCGACGAGGACGCGCTGGAGCTTGCCAGCCAGGCCGCCCAGCGCTCGGGCGACGAGGTGCCGGGCGCCCATTGGATCGCGGGCTTGGCCGCGTGGCGTCTGGGGCGCATCGAGAATGCCAGGATTCACTTCGAAACTCTGGCCAATCGCGAGAATGCGCAGCCTGGCCTGATGGCCGCCGCCGCTTTCTGGGCGGGCAGGGCCAACCTGACGCTCAAGCGTCCCGAAATGGTCGATTACTGGTTTACCATCGCGGCCAGTCAGCCGCGCAGCTTCTATGGATTGCTGTCGCATCGCATGCGCGGCCTGTCGATCCGTTTCGAAGATTCGAACGTTTTGTTCACCGAAGATGACGCCGCCCTTTTGATGAACCATGCCGGGGCTAGACGCGCCTTGGCGCTGCTTCAAGTTGACGAGACCGAGCAAGCCGAACGCGAATTCAGGAAACTGTATTCTGGGGCGACGCCCAGTCTGGCCAAGGCGTTGCTGGGCGCTTCCAAACTGGCTGACATGCCGGGGCTGGCCATTCGCCTTGGCGGCGTGATGAGCGACCGCGACGGGCGCATGCATGATTCGGCCCTGTATCCCCTGCCGCCTTGGAAGCCGGATGGCGGATGGCGGATCGACCGCGCTCTGGTTTATTCGCTGATGCGCCAGGAATCGGCCTTCAACCCGTCGGCCAAAAGTCGGGCCGGCGCCAAAGGGCTGATGCAGTTGATGCCCGCCACGGCGCGGCTGGTCGGCGGCAAGGCGGGCGCCAAGCAGGTCATGGACCCTGAAACCAATATCGAGCTGAGCCAGCGTTACATCCAGAGCTTGCTGAAAGACCCGGGCATCGACGGCAATCTGTTCCTGCTGGCCGCCGCCTATAATGGCGGGCCGGGCAAGGCCCTGCGCTGGGAGCGTCAGTCGGACCATCGCGACGACCCATTGCTGCTTTTGGAAAGCATTCCGTCTCGCGAAACCAGGGCTTATATCAAACGGATCATGTCCAATCTGTGGATGTATCGCGCCAGACTTCGCCAGCCCAATCCGGAACTGGACATGCTGGCGGCAGGCGAATGGCCGATCTATGCCGGTCTCGACGCCCTTCCGGCAACGGTTTCAAGCCGCTAATTTTAGTATCCGCTTCAACTTGGCGTCATGGATGCCCAGCTTGTCCATGCAAGCCAGCGTCGATTCGAGATATTCGTAGGCGCGGCCCTTTTCGCCCAAGCCGTGGCGAATGCGCTGGGCGGCGTCTTCTTCCTTCAGGCGGCAATATTGCGGGTGGTCGCGTTTGGCCACGAAAGCCAGGGCCATGACCTGCGAGCCATCCTGAAGGCGCGTTCTCAAATGGCGCGGTTCGTAGACTTCGGTCGGCATTTCGCGTTCATGCAGCATGTCCGACACGATCTTTTCTTCGCCCCGCTTGACCAGATGCGCCAATCCCTGGCACGAGCCGCCCAGGTCAAGTCCCATGACCAGACCAGGATTCTCCATGGTTCCGCGATAGCGGACGGACAGAATGCAAAGCGCTCGGTGGTAGCCGTTGATCCAGGCGGCGCTGGTTCTTTCAGGCTGAAAGCCGGGATACCACATCAGCGAGGCATAGGCGAAAACCCAAAGCCGCTCCGCCATCGCGCTCAGGCCCGGTTGGCCAGCGCCACGCCCGCCGCCACCACGCCCATGCCGAGAAGCGCAATCCAAGACAGGGTTTCGTCGAACAGGAAATAGGCGATCAAGCTGGTGGCCGGAGGAACAAGATAGAAGAAGCTGGCGACCTTGGCGGCAGCTCCGGCGCGGATCAGGCGGTAGAGAAGCGTGATGGCGCCGACCGACAAGACCAAGCAAAGCCAAGCCAGAGCGAAAATGAACTCGCCGCTCCAGGTGATGACGCGGGTCTCCAGCGAAAAGGCCATGACGGCCATGGCCGTCCCGGCGGCCGCATATTGAATGACGGCGCCGGTGCGCAGGTCCATGCCCGAGCAGTGGCGCTTTTGGTAAAGCGTGCCCAGAGTGATGCCGACCACCGCGCCGATGGCCCAGGGCAGGCCTGCAAAGCCCACCGAACCGGGATGCACCTTCTCGGCCACCACCAAGATCACGCCCAATAGGCCTAGGATAAGGCCCGCCCACTGTTTGGGCCGGACGCGCTCGCCCAGGATGGGGCCTGCCAGAACGGCGGTCAGCAGGGGCTGCAATCCGCAGACCAGGGCGGTGATGCCCGCCCCCAAACCCAGCGAAATGGCAGCGAACACGCCGCCCAGATAGACCCCGTGGACCAAAAGGCCCGCCAGGGCGATCCGGCCTGCCAGAAGGGGCGAGCCGGGCCAGGGGGCGCGCATGACCAGGGCCGTCAGCGCCATCAGGGCGGTGACGATGATGAAGCGGGTCAGCAGGAAGGTGAAGGGTTCGGCATAGGGCGCGCCCATCTTGGAGCCGATGAAGCCTGTGCTCCAAAGCAGAACGAACAGGCCTGGCGCTATGGCGGCCAGCATGTCGCTTTGGCGGTCCTTATGATCGTTCATGGCGCCACTCTAGACCCGGCACGATCCGGGCGCGAGGCTTTTACAAACCGGAGAATTTGGCCGGGATTGGCGCTTGCGTCCCGGACTCTCCTATGGCAATGTGCGCGCCCTGCGTACCGGACGCTGCTGTAGCTCAGTGGTAGAGCACTCCCTTGGTAAGGGAGAGGTCGTCAGTTCAATCCTGACCAGCAGCACCAGTTTTCTTGCCGCGCGGCGGAAAATATGGCGCAATAAGTTATGACCGGCACGCACCAACTTTCCATGGCCTTCGTTCTTGAAAGTCTGCGCCGTCGCCGAAATCGGCCCGGAACGGTCGCCGCCGCCGCGAGCCAGGATGGCACGCCGACCTTGCGCCGACACCGGGGATATCCTTGAGCGATCCTTCCGGTCTTTCCCTCCTGTTCGACAGACGGCAATTGAGGCTCCAGCGCCTAAGGGCGATGGCTGGCTTTGACGCGCATGATTTCCTGTTTCGGGAAGCGGCCCAGCGGCTGGCCGACCGGCTTTTGGACATCCGGCGCGATTTTCCCCTAGCCTTCGAATTGGGGGCCAAGGGAGGGCTGATGGCCAAGGCCCTTCGGGGTGGCGATGGCGGGCGGGTTGGCCGCTTAATCTCGCTGGATATGGATGCGGCCCTGCTGGCGTCCGATGGACCGGGAATCGTGGCCGATCTTGAATTGCCGCCCCTGGCGCCTGCCTCGGCCGATCTGGTTGTCGGTTGCCTAGCGCTTCACTGGGTGAATGATCTGCCCGGCCTGCTGGCGCAAATCCGCCAAATTTTGAAGCCGGGCGGGCTATTTCTGGCGTCGATGCTGGGCGGCGGCACGCTGAGGGAACTGCGCGAGGCGTTCCTGCTGGCCGAAAGCGAGATATCGGGCGGCGCGGCACCCCGGGTCATTCCCATGGCCGACATCAAGGATTTAGGCGGCCTGCTGCAGCGCGCCCGATTCGATCAGCCGGTGGCCGACAGCGAGGTCCTGACCGCCGAATACGCCAACCCCCTGGCCTTGCTGACCGATTTGCAGGGGATGGGCGAGGGAAACGCCATGGTCCAAAGGTCGAGGCGGCCCATGACTCGCCAAGTGCTGCTGCGCATGGCTCAATTGTATCAGGAGCGCTTCTCGGGTCCCGAAGGTCGGGTTCCGGCCAGCTTCGAGATACTGACCCTGACCGGCTGGGCTTAAGATTCATGGCCTCAAAGGGGTTGAGCTTCCAGGCCGCCTCGACCATTATCAGCAGATGGAACGCGCAAGATCAGAAGCGGCCCGGGTCCGCATTCACACCTCCCCGGATTTCGAAGGCATGCGCAAGGCGGGACGCCTGGCGGCGGAGATTCTTGATTTCATTACGCCTTATGTGAAGCCGGGCGTCACAACCAGCGAGTTGGACCGCCTGTGCCACGAAAAGATCCTGGCTGCCGAAGCGATTCCGGCGCCGCTCAACTATCGGGGCTATCCGAAATCGATCTGCACCTCGGTCAATCACGTTGTTTGCCACGGCATTCCGGGCGACAAGGTTCTGATGCCGGGCGACATTTTGAATATCGACGTCACAGTGGTCCTGGATGGCTGGTATGGCGATTCGTCTCGCATGTATCCGGTCGGCGACATCGCCCTTAAGGCCAAGCGACTGATCGACGTGACCTATGAAGCCATGATGCGCGGCATCGCGGTGGTCAGGCCCGGCGCCACGCTGGGCGATGTCGGCCACGCCATTCAAAGCCATGTCGAAGCCAACCGCTGTTCGGTGGTGCGCGATTTTTGCGGCCACGGGCTGGGCCGCGTTTTCCACGAACCGCCCAATGTGATGCATTTCGGCCAACCGGGTCAGGGAATGGTGCTGGAAGAAGGCATGTTCTTCACCATCGAGCCGATGGTCAATCTGGGCCGTTATGAAACCAAAATCCTGGCCGATGGCTGGACGGCGGTCACCAAGGACAGGTCGCTGTCGGCGCAGTTCGAACATTCGATCGGTGTCACGGCGCAAGGCTTTGAAATCTTCACCCTGTCGCCCGCCGGTCTCGACCGACCGCCCTATCCGGCCTGACGCATGTCCGAGCCATCGGACAAGAAGACGCCCCATTATCACGGACACCGTGAACGACTGCGCAAGCGCTTTCTGGACAGCCAGGGCGAGGGCATGCCCGATTATGAAATTCTGGAACTGTTGCTGATGGCGGCCTTGCCGCAGCGCGACGTCAAGCCGCTGGCCAAGGACCTGATCGCCCGTTTCGAAAGCCTTTCCGGCGTGCTGACGGCCAGCCCTGAGGAATTGATGTCGGTGCCCGGCATCAAGGAAACCGCCTGCACGGCTCTGAAGGTGGTGCAGACGGCCGCTGTGCGCCTATCCAAGGCGGTGCTGCTGGACAAGCCGATCATCGCCAGCTGGGATCGATTGATCGATTACTGCCGCACCGCCATGGGCCATGACAAGGTGGAAAGTTTCCGTATCTTGTTCCTGGACCGCAAGAACCGTTTGATCGCCGACGAGGCGCAACAGCGGGGCACGGTCGATCATACGCCGGTCTATCCGCGGGAAATCGTGAAGCGGGCGCTTGATCTGGGCGCGTCGGCGATGATCCTGGTGCATAACCATCCATCGGGCGACGTGACGCCCTCCAAGGACGATATCGCCATGACCAGAAACATCCGCGAAAGCGCCGAGAAGTTGGGCATTGCCTTATTCGACCATCTGATCGTTTCAAGGTCGGGCGAGAGCAGCTTTAAAGCCATGGGGTTGTTGTGATGATTAGGGCCGCACATGTTTTTCTGTTGCTGGTCTTGCTGCTGGCGGGCTGCGCTTCTGGCGATCCGTCGCCCTATCATTCCGGAAAATTGCTGGTGGCCAGGCCCGGCATGTCGCCCAATCTGTTCTCGCATTCCATCGTGCTGCTGATGAATCATGACGAGCAGGGCGCTTTCGGTTTCATTCTCAACCGTCCGGGCGGCGAGGCGAAGCTGGCCGACCTGCTGCGCGACCTTGACCAGAAGCTCCCCGACCCTATGCCCGCCAATCCAAGTCTTGGCATGTATTTGGGCGGGCCGGTCGAGATCGGCACCTTGTATCTGCTGCACAGCGCCGATCTGCCCAGCCGCGACACCATCACGGCCGCCGGGCGCTATGTTTTAAGCAAGCCTTTGGAAACCATGGGGCGCATGGCCGAAAGCGGGCAATCGCCCAAGCACGCCATTCTGCTGCTGGGCTATTCCGGCTGGGGGGCTGGCCAGCTTGAAAGCGAAATCGAGCGCGGCGATTGGGAAATTATCGATCCCAGCGACGATCTGGTTTTCTCGGGCCAGGCGGGCGAGGCTTGGCAGCGGGCCTGGGATCGGCGAGCGGTGGGATTGTGAGCAAGGCCTTTACCAAGGAAACAGACGCCGAAGATGAACTGCCCGAGGCCGAGCCTTTGCCGCAGGGCTTCAAGAATTACATGACGCCTGCGGGCTATGCGGCGCTGGAGGCCGAGTTGCGCCAGCTTGGCAAGGTCGAACGGCCCAAGGTGGTCGAGATCGTCTCCTGGGCGGCGGGCAATGGCGACCGTTCGGAAAATGGCGACTACATCTACGGCAAAAAGCGCCTGCGCGAGATCGACAAGCGCATCCGCTTTCTATTGAAGCGGATGGAAAGCGCCGTGGTGGTCGATCAAAGCCAGCAGAAGAAACGCGATCAGGTTTTCTTTGGGGCCACCGTCACCTATGTCAACGCCAGGGACGAGGAACATCGGGTGCGCATCGTGGGCGTCGACGAAGCGTCGTTGGAGAAGGGCGCGGTCAGTTGGATATCGCCCATCGCCAGGGCGCTGCACAAGGCCATGGAAGGCGACGTGGTGCAGTTGCGAACACCCACGGGAATGGAAGAAATCGAGGTGATCAAGATCGAGTATGTGGAGTAGGAAAGGCAAGGGCGCTTTGCAGCGCCCCAGCCTTCCTTGTGCTTGCGGCAGGGTCCATCTCATCGACCTGCATCACCATCTTATAAGAAGATTTTATAAAGTGGCTTCCACCACTCATCGCAGGTCGGGCGATCGCACAGCAAGAAGCTGTAAGAACGGTAGTTGACTGCAAAGTAGAACATCAGCATGGACAGGCCGACCCCTCGGCTCAACATTTTCCACTTGTCAGGGATTGGGCCGACAAGGATGCGATGCAGGACGCCGCATGACGCCGAAAAAAGCCAGCAGAGGATGAGAATAATCAAGAACCACGTCGCCACCCAACTGATAGAGCCAGATGTATTTCTTGGAACGATGAACATATCCCAAGACAGATATATCCACCCAGCAGCGTATGCGCCGATTTTGGCAATGATCAGCAGGTTGCCGAGGGCGCGTTGCAGCGCCCCCAGCTTTCCCTCCGCTCGCGGCAGGGTCCATCTCATCGCAACCCCCAGTCATAGAGTTGTTTCGCCAATTCCCTGCGACGCAACTTTCCAATCGCGTCCTCACCGGCATAATAGAAATGTCCGAGGTTTCTGCCTTGCTCATCCCCTATCCTTCGGTCCTCAACCAGCTTCGGCAAGGACATGACCAATTCGCCAGCCCCCATGCCAGCCCGGATGGGATCGCCCTGGCCTTCGATATCCTTCACGATGACCTTGCCGATGTTGGGATTGCTTTTCAGCTTGTTCAGGAACTCCTGGCTGACCGGCGTGCCGACCAGCACTAGGTGATCCACCTTGCCGCCAACGCTCGCATAATCGGCTGCCGCCTGAGCGGCCTGCAAGCCGCCATGCGAATAGCCGACCATGTTGAACTGCTTGCCATCCTTGCCGAATTGGGAAAAGTCGGTGTCGGCTCTGTCGCGATTGCGGCGCAGCAGGGTCAAGGGGGCATCGATCTTCTCGTGAGTTGACCATTTCGTTCGGTCAACCGCCTGGGTATTCACGACACCGTTTTCCTGCATGGCCTTCACCATATCGCCGATATAGGCGCCATCCATTCCGGCACCACCAAAATAATATGTTCCTTTGCGCGGCTCGTCCACAAAGGGCTTTGCCTTTGCCCTTGGACCCCAAAGTTTCTCGGCGAAGTTACCCCGGTCGGGATAGTCCGGGTTTTGCGGATTGGTCGAGATTTCGCCCCTTTCTCCGGGATCGACTTTCTGCGGCTCATCCGCCGATTTCATAGCTTCCCGCTGCCGCTTCTCAAACTCGGCTTTGTAGGCTTCGGCGCTGCGCCAATAGCTTTTCTCGAAGTCCGGATCGCTGAAGCGATTGGATT
>JADGAX010000012.1 GCA_015231795.1 Alphaproteobacteria bacterium
ATCAAGCCGCATTTACTTCGTTTCCTGTGGGACAGCAGTGGGTCAGAGTCGATTTATGAAGATCGATTTCTAAGAACCGACGGACCATTCCCCCAATTCACAACTTCCTGCCAATCCTAATCGAACAGGCTTGAAACCGAGCGGTCTTCCGAGATGCGCTGGATCGATTCGGCCATCAAGGGCGCGATGGTCAACTGGCGGATGTTGGGCGAGCCTTTCACCGCTTCGGTGGCCGGGATGCTGTCGGTGGTGATCAGGTGCTTGAGCGGCGAGTTGGAAACGCGCTCGACAGCGCTTCCCGACAAAACGCCATGCGTGACATAGGCCGAGACCGAGGCGGCGCCCGATTTCATCAGCGCCACGGCGGCGTTGCACAACGTACCCGCCGAATCCACGATGTCGTCCACCATGATGCAGGTGCGTCCCTCGACGTCGCCGATGATGTTCATCACTTCGGAAACCCCGGCGCGTTCGCGGCGCTTGTCGATGATGGCCAGATCGGCGCCGATGCGGGCCGCCAGGGCGCGGGCGCGCACCACGCCGCCCACGTCGGGCGACACGATCATCACGTCTTCGCCGCCGAAACGCTCGCGCACGTCGTTGACGAAGACGGGGGCGGCGAACAGGTTGTCGAGCGGGATGTCGAAGAAACCCTGAATCTGACCGGAATGCAGATCGACCGTGACCACGCGGTCGGCGCCCGCCGCGGTGATCAGATTGGCCACCAGCTTGGCTGAAATGGGCGAGCGCGGGCCGGTCTTGCGGTCCTGGCGGGCATAGCCGAAATAGGGGATCACCGCCGTGATGCGTCTGGCCGAGCCGCGCTTCAGGGCGTCCATGGTGATCAGAAGTTCCATCAGATGGTCGTTGGCCGGAAAGCAGGTGGACTGCACGACGAACACATCCTCGCCGCGCACATTCTCCATCACCTCGACATGAATCTCCATGTCGTTGAAGCGCTTGATGTTCGCTTTGGTCAAGGGCTGGCTGAGATAGGCCGAAATGGCTTCGGCCAACGGGCGGTTGCTGTTGCAGGCGAGCAGCTTCATGGACAGGCGCTTTCCCCATGGCACGCCCACATCCTGGGCGGAGCCGATTTAACATTACCGTCATGGCATGTAAACCTTTTCGCCGCCCCAAGCGAAATAGATGTGGATAAGATAATCCGCCTTGAATTACCCGCTCTGACAACCCATTGGTAAAACATGCTGATTCAAAATCGCCCCTCCCTTCGCCCGTCCGAGGTCACGCCCCGCCATCTGTGGCTTGACCGCAGACGCTTTCTTTCCCTGGCCGCTGGAGTCGCCTTTGTCCCCGCGGCCGGGGGGCCGTTCGCCCTGGGCGAGCCGCAAACCAGCAAAAAGGACGCCACCAGCTACAATAATTTTCTGGAACTGGGCGAGAGCAAGGAAGCGCCCAGCGCCAATGCCGACGCGTTCAATCCAAGGCCCTGGACGCTCGAGGTCGGGGGCGAGGTGGAAAAGCCCTTTACGCTCGATTTCGACGCCCTGCAGAAAACATTTCCCCTTGAGGAGCGCGTTTACCGGCTGCGCTGCGTGGAAGCCTGGTCGATGGTGATCCCCTGGATCGGCTTTCCCCTGTCGGCCCTGCTCAAACGCGCCAATCCGACCAGCCGGGGCAAATATGTGGAATTCTTAAGTCTTCACGATCCCAAGCGCCTGCCCGGACAGCGCAATCCGCTTTATCCCTGGCCTTACCGCGAAGGGCTGCGCTTGGACGAGGCGATGAATCCGCTGACCATCTTGGCCGTGGGCATGTATGGCGACATTCTGCCCGCCCAGAACGGCGCACCCGTCCGTCTGGTGGTTCCCTGGAAATACGGCTTCAAAAGCATCAAGTCGGTGGTTTCGGTTCGTCTTGTCGAAGCCCAGCCGAAAACCACATGGAGCATGATGCAGCCCGGCGAATACGGCTTTTATTCGAACGTGAATCCCACGGTCGATCATCCGCGCTGGAGCCAAAAGAAGGAACGGCGCATCGGCGACATCTTGAAACGCGACACCTTGATGTATAACGGCTATGCCGATCAGGTGGCGCATCTTTACGCGGGCATGGATTTAAGGAAGAACTATTGAACGTGTCCTTGCGCAAGGCGGCCTGGAGTTTGGCTTTGCTCCCTCTGGGCTGGCTGGGCGCCAAGGCCTGGTGGTTCGGGCTGGGGGCCAATCCCATCGAGGCCATCATCCGCTTTCAGGGCAACTGGGCCTTGCGCTTTCTGCTGCTGACCTTGTGCGTAACGCCTTTGTTGCGCTGGTATCCCACCCTGGCTCCGGCCAGGCGCACGCTGGGTTTGCTGTGCTTCTTTTTCGCGCTGTCGCACATCTTGCTTTATCTGGGGCTGGAACAGTCGTTCGACTGGGGCGAATTATGGAAGGACATCGTCAAGCGGCGCTATATCACGGTTGGCATGCTGGCCTTCCTGCTGCTGATCCCGTTGGCCGTCACCTCGACCAACCGCTGGGTGAAGCGCCTGGGATTCCTGGCCTGGAAGCGTCTGCACCGGCTGGTCTGGCCCATCGCCTTCCTGGCTTGCCTGCATTTCGCCATGATGATCAAATTCTACGCTTACGCGGAACCGCTGCTCTATACGGGCTTCTTTCTGGTTCTTCTGGGGTTGCGCTTTCACAGAAAAGCCTAGCCTTCTTCCCCCGCTCGCATGGATAATGCCCGGCGTTTCAAAAGTTGGGACATATGCGCGCCGCCATCCATGCCTTGTTCATCGTCCTTGCGCTGTCGGCTTGCGTCGTCAGCCAGGAGACGGCTGTCCCTCCTGGCGAAGCGCCCAAGGAGGCCGTGGCGCCAAAGCCCTTTCCCGCCCTGGAAGCCGAAGCCGTGCTGTCGAAGGGCTTTCAGGCGATCTGGGAATTTTCGCTAGAAGAGATCGACGTCGCGTCCTTTGCGCTTGAAGGGGCCAAGGGGCTGGGATCGATCGATCCCAATCTGGTAGCCGCCCGGCAAACCGGTCAGTTCCAGCTTCGCCTGGGCGACGAGACGGTATTTTCAGCGTCGTTGCCGAAGGTGGGCGATCCCAGGGGCTGGGCGCGCCTGATCATCGAGGGGCTGATGGCGGCCAGATCCCGCTCTGCCCCCTTAAGCGAGGCCGGGGCGGAAGATGTGTATCAGGCGGTGTTCGATGCGGCGCTGGCCCGCTTTGACCTGCATTCGCGCTATGCCGGGTCCGAGGAAAGCAAACGCCAGAAGGCCAAGCGCGACGGCCAGACCGAGGATGGGGCTAGGCTGCCCCCCACCGTGGGGATGAACCTTGGCGACCAGATCGCCCATATTCAGATCGTGGGGTTCAATCAGCAGACGGCGGCCAGCCTGGAAGCCAAGCTGCGCGAAGCCATGAACCTGTATGATCGCCAGTTGAAAGGGGTCGTTCTCGACCTTCGGGGCAATCCGGGCGGCTTGTTGGAGCAAGCGGTCAGGTCGGCCGATTTGTTCCTGGGGGCGGGGCGAATCGTCGCCGCCAGGGGCCGCCATCCCGTTTCCAGCGTCAATCACGAAGCCATCGATGGCGAACTCGTCTCGGGCGTGCCCCTGGTGGTGCTGGTCGATGGGCGCACCGCGTCGGGCGGCGAAGTGCTGGCCGCCGCCCTGCAAGACCGCGGGCGGGCCGTCATCGTGGGCAGCACAACCTTCGGCAAAGGACTGGTGCAGACCGTGATCGAATTGCCCAACGGGGCCGAGATCAATCTGTCCTGGTCCAGGCTGCACGCCCCGTCCGGCTATGCGCTTCAGGGCCTGGGCGTCCTGCCCAACGTATGTACATCGTTGACGGGGAAGGATAAATCCATGTCAGGCGCCAGTGAGGTCCTGGCGGCTGAATTTGCCCAATGGCGCACCGTGGGGATCGGCAATGCGCAAGCCCGCGCCCGCCTGCGCACCCTGTGCCCACCCGAATCGCCCGATGGCCGGGCCGAGGCGGTCGCCCTTGGCCTGCTGTCCGACCGATCCTTGTACGCCAAGGCCTTAGCCCCCACCGGTGCCTATCTTGGGGTTAAGCCTTGACATTTGCTGGCATATGCGTATTTTCGCGCGCCTGACGTTCATCCGGAGTTCTTCACCATGGCCAAGCCCTCTACCGTGCTTATCAAGCTGGTCAGCACCGCCGATACCGGTTTCTTCTACGTGACCAAGAAGAATCCGCGCAAGACCACGGAAAAGATGGAATTCCGCAAATATGATCCGGTGGTGCGCAAGCACGTCGCCTTCAAGGAATCCAAGATCAAGTAACCGGTTTCTGCCGGTCTTTAAAGTCTACGGGCGCCCGTGATTCGGTCACTGGCGCCCGTTGCGTCTTTCTAAACTTGGCTCCATACTCGCGGCCATGCCTAAATCCGGCCCTTTTCAACGATTTGCCTTTGCCGCCGCCGATACTGACGTGGCGCAATCGGCGCGCCGCAGGCTGGCCGAGCGCTATGGCGACGCGCCCCTGTCCGATGCGCAGGTCATCGTGGCCCTGGGCGGCGACGGCTTCATGCTGGAAACCTTGCACAAACATCTGCCGCTGGGTCTTCCCATCTACGGCATGAATTGCGGCAGCGTCGGCTTTTTGATGAACGCCTTTCACGATGATGGGCTGGCCGAGCGTCTGGCTTCGGTGGAAGAAGTGATGCTGCATCCGCTTCAGATGACGGCCCAGACCGTCAACGGCGAGGTCTTCGAATATTTGGCCATCAATGAAGTGTCGCTGCTGCGCGAAACCCGTCAGGCCGCGAAAATCCGCATCCTGGTTGATGGCGTCGAGCGCATGGGCGAGTTGATTTGCGACGGCATCCTGGTTTCGACGCCAGCGGGCAGCACCGCCTACAATCTGTCGGCGCATGGACCGATCATTCCCATGGGCACGCAATTGCTGGCTTTAACGCCGATCAGCGCCTTTCGCCCCCGGCGCTGGCGCGGCGCGCTTTTGCGCCATACCGCCGTGGTCAGTTTCGAGATTCTCGAAGGTTTGAAGCGCCCGGTCAGCGCGGTGGCCGATTCGACGGAAGTGCGCGGCGTGTCGCGCGTCGATGTGCGCGAGCGCGGCGATATCCGCCTGCGTGTGCTGTTCGATCCCGAACATGATCTGGACGAGCGGATTCTGACCGAACAGTTTGTTTCTTGATGTTTGCACTCAAGCGCCGTGCGGGCGCTAGCGCCCTAGGCTCACGCCGGGATGGAACCCGGCGCGCCGCCATTGGCGGCGTAATTTTGCGGGACCCACGCAAATGAAACCAGCCCTCACACTTGCCATCGCGGCCCTGGGCGGCGGGCTATTTTACCTGATCCATTTTCCCCTGCCCTGGATGCTGGGCGCCATGGCCGCCACCACCTTGGGCGCCTTGCTGAAGCTGCAACTGGGCGTTCCGCCAAGATTGCGCAATCCCACCATGATCGTGCTGGGCCTGATGCTGGGCAGCGGCTTTACGCCCGACGTGCCTGGCCGTTTGCTGGAATGGTGGCCGGGCTTGCTGGCGCTGGCGGTCTATTTGGCGGGAGCCATCTGGGTGGGCGCGTTTTGGTATCGGCGCAAGCTGGGTTGCGACGCGCCCACTGCCTATTACGCCGCCGTGCCGGGCGGGCTGTCGGAAATGGTGGCGTTGGCGATGGCCGAGAAGGGCGACGAGGGCCTTGTCTCGATCCTGCACACGCTGCGCGTGATGGTGGTGGCGGCCTTGGTGCCCTGGGGCATTCGCCTGTCGCAAGGATTGCCGCTGTCGGGCACGCCGGGTTCCGGTTCTCTGCTTTCCTTGCCCATGACGGATGCCGGATTTCTGGCTCTGGGGGCGGTGCTGGGTGCTTTGGGGGGGAAGTTGTTGCGTTTGCCCGCCTACCTGCTGGTGGGGCCGATGCTGGCCAGCGCCGTCATCAGCATGGCGGGCCTGACTTCCGCCCATCCGCCGGTGGAACTGATCGTCATCGCCCAGGTGGTGCTGGGCGGCGCCGTGGGATCGCGCTTGGCCTCGGTGGACAAAGCCGTCGTCATCGCGGCTTTCAAAGCCTCGCTGGTGCTGGTGGCGCCGATGGTCGCGGCGGCGGCGGCCCTGTCCTGGCTGGTCAGCGAATTGGCGGGCTTCGACCATTTCGCCATGCTTCTGGCCTTGATGCCGGGCGGGCTGGGCGAGATGACGTTGATCGCCTTGGCGCTTGGCATCGACGTGCCCTTCGTCGCCACCCATCACATGATGCGCATCGCCCTGGTCATGCTGGCCGCCCCGCTGGCTTTCCGGTGGATGCGAAAACGAGACGCCAAGCGGGCCGCTAAGAAGATCATTGCCAGTCGGGGCAAATACAAAATGAGCCGAGCCGAGATTCTAGAAATGCGCGACGAGGGGCGGAAGTAAAAAGAAGTCGTCATGCCTGGCCATGACGATTAGGGCTTTTCCATCCCCAAAAACCCTCTGATTTCTCCCA
Source organism: Alphaproteobacteria bacterium (assembly GCA_015231795.1). Classification (NCBI taxonomy): domain Bacteria; kingdom Pseudomonadati; phylum Pseudomonadota; class Alphaproteobacteria; species Alphaproteobacteria bacterium. The sequence continues at coordinate 6,421 of JADGAX010000012.1, forward strand.
CCGCTTCGGCTAGGCCGACGCGTCTGGGGATCACCCCATCGGGGAAGGCGCCGAACAGGCGCGACGGCATCATGGGGTCAAGCAGCACGAAGACGCCGTGATCGGTTTCCTTGCGGATCAAGCGCCCGAAGGCCTGCTTCAATTTGAAACGCGTCAGCATGTCGTCGAACTGCTTGCCGCCGAAGGCCTTGCGCCGCGCCCGGTGCACGATGTCGGGCCGGGGCCAGGGCACGCGGTCGAAAACCAGCAGGCGCAGGGCGCGGCCCGGCACGTCGACGCCGTCGCGCATCGCATCCGTGCCCAACAGGCAAGCGTCCTCCTCGGCGCGGAACAGATCGACCAGAGTGGCGTTGTCCAGCCCATCGACATGCTGGGCCAGCAGGGGCAAGCCCGCCTCGTCGAGCGGCTTGGCGATGCGCCCATGAACGCCCTTCAACCTTGTGATCGCGGTGAACAGGCCCAGCGCTCCGCCCCCTGATGCGATGAACAATTCGCGGTAAGCGGCGGCCACCTGATCCAGATCGTCCTTGCGCACGTCGGTCACGATGAAGACGCGGGCCTGATCGGCGTAATTGTAGGGCGAGGGATGAGCGGCGCGCAGGGCGGGCAGGGGCAGATGAAGCGTGCCGGTGCGCTGTTCGGCCGATTGCCAGTCGGTTTGCGCATCGCCGGTGGAATCGGTCAACGTCGCCGACGTGATCAGCACGCCATGGGCGGGCATCATCACCTGTTCGGCAAAGGGTTTGGTGGGATCGATGAAAGCGCGGTTCAGACCCACATCGATCTCGCGCCCATCTATTTGCTCGATGGTCATCCAATCGACCGACAAGTCGCCGCCGCCCGCTTCAATCTCGGCCAGCATGCGCCCCCAGGCGTGAAGCGGCACCAAGGCGCGTCGCTCGATCGAACGGATCAAGCTGTCGATGCGTTGGCGGCTGTTGCTGTCCAGGTCCTTGGCTTCGTCGCTGAGTTTCTTGGCGAAAATCTTGACCAGTTGCGCCAGGGGCCTTGCCATGCGTTCCAGCGCCACCGCCAAAGTGGCCGCCGCCTGGGCCAGCCCCTCGTTCAAAGGCAGAGTGTCGCATTCTAGCGTATAGCTGTGCCGGTCGGCGCGGGCCAGCACCTGGCCGCGCACGAGATCAAGGAAACGTTCGGCGGCGCCGTAGGGTGCGTGGTCCTTCAACCGCTTGGCCCAACCATAGCCCGGCAGATGCTGTGCTGCCTGCAAGGCGGCCTGCAAGGCGTCGATGGCTTCCTGGCTGTTCTCGGCCAAATCCTCGACCCGTTTCTTCAAGCCCCTGGCGCGCGAGCGCGCCCCATCCTCGGCGCCCAGCAGCCAGCGGCGCAGCTCGTAGGTTTCCAGACCCGACAGATGCGCCGAAAAAGCGCCGTCGGCGGCGTCGAACAGATGATGCCCTTCGTCGAAGATCAGGCGCTGCACCAAGCCGTCGTCGCCGATATTGCCAAGCGACGATTGCACCATCACCAGCGCATGGTTGGCGATGACGATGCGCGCACGCCTGGCCTTTCGGATCGAGCGTTCCACGAAACAGCGCGTGATGTGCGAACAAGAGGAAAAGATGCATTCGCCGCGCCGGTCGGCCAAGCCCAGCGTGCGCGAGCGTCCCACCAGATCGGCCAGCCAGCCTGGAAAATCGCCACCCACCAGATCGCCGTCGCGCGTCGCCAGCACCCATCTGGCCATCAGGCCAAGGGCGATGGCGTCGTCGGGATGAGCGGGCAGGCTCATCACCGCTTCTTCCAGATTAAGCAGGCACAGATAATTCTCGCGGCCCTTGCGCACCACGACGCGCCTAGCCTTCTCGTCGGCGTCGGGATACAGGCGATCCAACTCGCCGTCGATCTGACGCTGCAAATGGCGGGTGAAGGTGCTGATCCAGACCGTGCCTTCGTTGATCTCGGCCCAGACGCTGGCGGGCGCCACATAGCCCAGCGTCTTGCCCGTCCCCGTGCCCGCCTCGGCCAGCACGGCGTTGGGGGCGTCTTGCATTTTGCGGGGCTGAAAGGCCAAGGCCGCCGCCGATGCGTAATCGGCCTGCTGGGGGCGATCCTCGGCCCCCTGTCCCAGCAATTGGGCCAGGCGCTTTCTGGCGGCTTCGGCATCGACCGGCATCGATCCCGGCGGCGGCGGTGGCGCATGTTCGCTCCATTCGCCCAAGCGCTCCCACACTTTCAGCCCGGCCAGCGTGTTGGCGCGGTGCGGCAAATCGCCCGTATGGCCCAATGCGGCCAGCACCGATGGTCCCCAGGGCCAGCCGCCCTTGCTCATGGCGACGGCGGCGCCCAGGGCGACGGCATGCTGGCGCGGGCTTAGCTGTTGTAGTTCCGACAATAAACGGGTGGCGATTTCGGGCAGGGCCAGGGCGGCGTCCAACCGGTCCTTGGGCTTGGCAAGCCCCAGCGCCAGACACAGGCCTTCCGGGCTGGGCAGGCAAGAAGCGCCGGGGCGCACGAAGGCGAACAGTTCCAGCAGATCATGCGCCGTGAAGGCGTCGATCTTCAGGCGCGCCGCCATGTTCAGACGATGCACCACCATGGGCTTCATGCTTTTGGCGATGCGCCCGGCCTGGGGGACGTCCAGCGTCTCCAGCGTGCCATCGGGAAAGGCGGCCGCCACGGTGCCCAGGCCCGCCACCAGCGCGGGAACCTCGGGCAGCAACAAGGGCGGGGCTATGGTCATGAAGCCCGGCTGTTGCCTAGGAAAATGAATCTTGCCGCCGAACCCGCCACGCGCTCATGGCGGATCGTGAAGCCCTCGGGCGGCTGGAATTCCTCTTTCGCCGCCACTTCGGCCACCACCAGCGATCCGGCCTTCAGCCAGCCCTGCTTGGACAGCGAGGCAAGGGCCAGGGGAACCAACCCCTCGCCATAGGGCGGGTCGAGCAGGGCGATATCCACCGGCATCTGGGCGGCGGGGGCGCGGGTGGCGTCGCAGCTAAGGACGCGCACGCGCTCTTCCACTTTCATGCGCTTGGCGTTGTTCTCGATGGTCTTGGCCGCCCCGCGCCAGTTTTCCATGAAGGTGACGAAGGCAGCCCCACGCGACAGCGCCTCGAAGCCCAGCGTTCCGGCGCCAGCGAACGCATCCAAGATTCTGGCGCCTTCCAGCGCCGGCATTTCGAAATTGCCGTGAGCCAGAACGTTGAACAGGGTTTCGCGCGCCCGGTCGGCGGTGGGCCGGGTCAGGCGTCCCGTGGGGGCCAGCAGCAAGCGGCCCTTCAACTCACCTGCGATGATGCGCAACTTTGCCTTCCTTGCCGGGCAGGCCGGCCTGTTCGCGCAGCACCTTGCCCGAAACCTCTTCCACCTCGCCGCGTTCAAGCTGGCCCAGTTGGAAGGGGCCGTAAGCGGTGCGGATCAGGCGCGTGGTTTCCATGCCCAGGCTGGCCATCACCTTGCGGATTTCGCGGTTCTTGCCTTCCTTGATGGATACGATCAGCCAAGCGTTGGCCCCTTGCGACCGTTCGATGCTGGCCTTGATCGGGCCATAGGACACGCCGTCCACCGTGACGCCCCGCTCCAGCGACGCCAAAGCCTCGGGCGTTGGAATGGGATGCACCCGCACCCGGTAGCGGCGCGTCCAGCCGGTGCTGGGCAGTTCCATCTTGCGGGCCAGGTCGCCGTCGTTGGTCAGCAGCAGCAAGCCTTCGCTGGTCAGGTCAAGGCGTCCTACCGAAATCAGTCGCGGCAGGTTGGGCGGCAGATTGTCGAAAACGGTGGGCCGTCCTTCGGGGTCCTTGTGGGTGGTGACGAGGCCTGGCGGCTTGTGATAGCGCCACAGCCTGGGCGGTTCCGGAGTCCTTAGTGGTTTGCCGTTCACGACGATGGCGTCGGCCTCGGTGACGTTGAGGGCGGGCGAGGAAATCACATGGCCGTTGACCGAAACGCGGCCCTCGGCAATCCAGCTTTCGGCCTCGCGGCGCGAGCAAAGCCCCGCCCTGGCCATGCGTTTGGCGATGCGTTCTCCGTCAGCCACGGCAAGCCTCGATGAAAGCGGTGAAAAGGGATGTGTCGGCTGGGCTGATCGCATATTCGGGATGCCATTGCACGCCGATCACGAAGGGTTTGCCGGGATGTTCGAAGCCCTCGATCACGCCGTCGTCGGCTTGGGCGTTGACCACCAGCCCTTCGCCCAGCTTCTTGACCGCCTGATGATGGGCGCTATTGACCGGAATGCGCCCGGCCTTGCAGATGGCGGCCAAATGGGTGCCCGGCGTGATCGCCACCTCATGGCCCGGCTCGGTTCTGGGATTGGGTTGTTCGTGCGCCAGCGCGCCTGCCACTTCATCTGGAATGTGCTGGATCAGCGTGCCGCCCAGGGCGACGTTCAAAAGCTGCTGGCCGCCGCAGATGCCCAGCACCGGCATGCCGCGCGCAAGCGCGCCTTGCACGATGGCCAGTTCGAACTGAGTGCGCTTGGTCTTCAGCTTCACGCTGGCGTGGCGGGTGGCGTCTCCGAACAGGGCCGGATCGACGTCGAAGGCGCCGCCGGTCACCACCAGACCCTTGATGGCGTCTAGATAGACGGCGGCTAAGTCTGGCTCATGCGGCAAGGACAAGGGTGCGCCGCCCGCGCTGGCGACCGCATCGCAGTAATTCTGGCGCAGCGCGTACCAGGGCATCTTGGAATAGCCGCCGGGTTCTTCGCTATCCAGCGTGATGCCAATCAGAGGGGGGTGCGTCTTCATGGCCGGAACATAATGGGTACGGCTTGACCTGTCCAGCCCGTCCGGGCAAGGTCGAAAGATGGATGCGAACAAATTCATGGCTCTGGCCTTCGAACAAGCCAAGGCGGCTGAAAAGGCTGGCGAAGTGCCGATCGGCGCGGTGGTGGTGGATGCCAGGGGTCGGGTTCTGGGCCTGGGGCACAACCGCAACCGCTTGCGGCTGGACCCGACCGCGCACGCGGAAATCGAGGCGATTCGCGCCGCCTGTCAGGAATTGGGCCAAGCCAGACTGGATGACTGTGATCTGTATGTGACGCTGGAACCTTGCCCGATGTGCGCCCAGGCCATCGCTTTCGCCCAAATTCGCCGGTTGGTGTTTGGCGCTTACGACCCCAAAGGGGGCGGGGTCGAGCATGGGCCGCGCATCTTTGAACAGCCAACTTGTCATCATCGACCGGAAGTCATTGGCGGCATTGGGGAAACCGAGGCTAGCACCCTGCTTAGGGCTTTTTTCCAGGCCAGACGGGATTGATCCCCGAGCTTCTTGCCTGTAAGCAAGGGTATCTTGTGGATGGGTGGGGTAGAGACATGCGCTTGTTGATCTTGCTGATGGCGGGGTTGCTGTTTGCTGGCGGGCCTGCTTTGGCCAGCGGTGGAAAGAAGCTGGGCGAAGGCCCGCCCATGATCGAATTCAATCCGATGAATGTGCCGGTGCGCGGGTTGGAGCGCACGGAAAGCCGCCTGTACACGCTGAATCTGGAATCGCACGGTTGGATGATGATTCCCACCATCTGCAAATCGGTTCCCAAGATCGTCGATGCGGTCATCAACGATTTCAGGGCCAATCCGCCGCAGGTGACCAAGCGCAACAAGTTGGATATGGTGGCCATGGATAAGCGCATGACCGATGTCGTGCTGCGCTATGTCGATCCGTCGCTCGTCAAACGCGTCTGGCTGGTCGAAGGCGGCAGTGCTGGCACCGGCGGCGTTATCGACCGCCTGCCCAATCAGTGCAAGTAGGACAACAGGAGAGAAAAATGGTCAAGGACTGGCCCAAGATGGCGAAAGACTTGTCGTTGGCCATGCGCGAGGTGCGGGCGGGCGTTCCCGACGTCGCCAAGGCTTTCTCGGAATTGGCCAAGACGGCGACGGCCATGGGCGCTTTGGACCCCAAGGCCAAGGAGCTGATCGCGGTGGCGATCGCGGTGGCCGTGCGCTGCGACGGCTGCATAGCCTTTCACGTCAAGGCGGCTTTCGATCACGGCGCCACGCGCGAAGAAATCATGGAAACCGTGGGCATGTCGATTTACATGGGCGGCGGCCCCAGCTTCATTTATGGCGCCCAGGCATTGGAAGCCTATGACCAGTTCGCCGCCCTGAAGGCTTAGAAGGCTTGAACGACTTTTACCAAAGCTACGGGCGTTTCAAGCAATATTCCACGCCCACTGTTTCCGACAAGGTGCGAAAGCGCCTGGACAGGGAAGTGTGGGAACCCGCCGCCTGCCAGCCTCATCACCGGTTCTTGGAATTGGGATGCGGCACCGGCCAGTTCCTGGCCTATTTGGCGGCCAAGGGGGCGACGTCCGTGCTGGGGATCGATCACGATCTTGATCTGGCGCAGGTGATGCCAACCGCCGCCAAGTCCTTCTTTCGCCAGGGCGACATTCTAAAGGCGCTGGAAGGCGATGCGCTGGGGCGGTTTGACCGCGTGATGCTGTTCGACGTGCTGGAACATTTCACGCCGCAAGATGGTTGGGCGTTGCTGGAAGCCATCCGCGATCATCTGGAGCCCGATGGCAAACTGGTGCTGAAAGTGCCCAATGCCGCCTCGCCCTGGGGCATTCAATACCAGTATGGCGATCTGACGCACAAAACCGCCTATACGCCGCTTAGTCTGCGCCAGATGGCCGAAGCGTCCGGTTACGCGCTGGAGCGTTTCTACGCGCCCTTGGGCGGCTCGCCGCGCCGCAGAGTGAGCGAAGCGATGGTGAACGGATTTCTGAAATGGGCGCTGACCTCGCCGCCCGATCTGTTCAGCGCCAATATGTACGGGATTCTTAAACCGCGCTGATCACCAGACCTTGTCGGGAAACTGCGCGATGCCTCGCTTCAGAAAGATGGCGTCCGCCTGATAGAGAAGGCGCATTCTTCCCCTTCTCATATCTGTCATGTCGATGAACTGGAAGCCTTGCTCATCCATGAAGCGAACGACGTCGGGGAACAGCGGCGCGCCTTCGTTGTAGCGAAGAATCGACACTTCGGCGATGACGGCGCTGGCGGATGCCAAAATTTGCGGGCCGCCCTTCAAAACGTCGATTTCCGCCCCTTGCACGTCCAGCTTGATCAAATCGAATGGGGGGCGTTGTTTGCGATAAGGTCCAGACGTTCGATCTTGACCTTGCGAGACTTGCTGGCGAAGCCGGAACGTTCGGCGAAGAGAGAGGAGCCGGTTGTGCCGAAGGGTGTTTGCGGGATTAGGAATTCGACCTCGCGGCCAGCCTCCTCCCCCAGAACGGCGATGCGAACATTGGCGTTTCCAATCTCGGCGGCGACGGCGTTCAGCGCCGCTTCCTTCTCGCTTTGCGCCTCGACCATCTGGATGTGAGCCGTGGGAAAGATTCTTCTGGCAAGGCGGCTCCACCAACCTTCATAAGCGCCGATATCCAGAATGGCCTTGGGCTTCAACCCGATTTCGGAGAGCCGCAACAGGGCCTCCTCCATAGTGTTGCGACCGTCCTCAAGGGCGATCAGCCCCATCATCTGAAGGGCTTGCGGCTGGCCTGGAACGGCGGCCAGGACTGCCTTCAGGGTCTTGAAGGCGGCATCGAAGTCGCCGCGCTCGCCCTCGCGTTTGGCGCGCTCCAAAGCCTGACCGAGCGAAAAGCCGCTCACTGGACGTTCTCGCGGGCAATAGCCCGCCAGCCGATGTCGCGCCGACAGAATCCTTCCGTCCAGCGGATGCGCTCGACCGCCTGATACGCCCTTGCCTGCGCTTGCTTGACAGAAGTTCCAATAGCCGTCACCCCCAGCACGCGCCCGCCATTGGCTAGTATCTGGCCGTCTTGCTCCTTGGTTCCGGCATGGAAGACGGTGACGCCTTCCACCTTGCCCGCCTCGCCCAATCCGTCGATGACGGTGCCTTTCTTGTAGGCCCCCGGATAACCCTCGGCCGCCATCACCACCACCAGCGCCGTTTCATCTTTCCAGCCGAAGCGCGCCTGATCCAGGCGCCCCAAGGCCGCGGCATGCAAAATTTCCAACAGATCGCCATCCAGACGGCTCATCAGCACCTGACATTCCGGATCGCCGAAGCGCACGTTGAATTCGATCAGCTTGGGTTCGCCGTCCTTAATCATCAGGCCAGCGAACAAAACGCCGGTGAAGGGAGCGCCCATGTCCGCCATGCCTTTCACGGCGGGCTTGACGATGCGCTCCATGATTTTCGCCTCGACCTCGGGCGTCGCCACCGGGGCGGGCGAATAGGCGCCCATGCCGCCGGTATTGGGGCCGGTGTCGCCGTCGCCCACCGCCTTATGGTCCTGGGCGGCCGAGAAAGCCACGGCGCGCTGGCCGTCGCACAAGGCGAAGTAGCTGGCTTCCTCGCCGGTGAGGAATTCCTCGATGACGATTTCGTCGCCCGCCGATCCGAATTCGCGTTTGGCCATCATCAGATCGACGGCGTCCAGGGCTTCTTGCAGTGTGGGACACAAGATGACGCCCTTGCCTGCCGCCAGACCGCTGGCTTTGACCACGATGGGAGCGCCCTTCTCGCGCACGAAGGCCTTGGCGGCTTCGATGTCGGTGAAGCGCCCGTACCAGGCGGTGGGAATGCCCGCCTTGGCCGCCAGATCCTTCATGAAGGCCTTCGACCCTTCCAGTTGGGCCGCTGCCTGGCTGGGGCCGAAAACCGGGAATCCCGCTTCGCGCAGCCGGTCGGCCAGCCCCAGGGTAAGCGGCGCTTCCGGCCCCACCACCACGAAATCGACGGCGTGGCTTTTGGCGAAATCGACCAGCTTGGCGACATCTTCCGCCCCGATGGGCACGCAGTCGGCGATTTGGGCGATTCCGGCATTGCCGGGCGCGCAGTACAGCTTGTCCAGGCGGGGGGATTGCCTCAATTTCCAGGCCAGCGCATGTTCGCGCCCGCCGGAACCGACTAAAAGAACCTTCATGGTCAACTCCCCCATGGCATCGCTTAGGGCGGTTCTTGTATCATAGCCAGTCATGAACGACCAGCGCACCAATCTGCCCGAATTGTCGGTTTCCGAAATCTCGACGCTTTTGAAGCGTACGGTCGAGGACTCGTTTTCGCTGGTTCGGGTGCGGGGCGAAATTTCGGGCTTCAAGCGCCACAGTTCCGGCCATCTGTACTTCGCGCTCAAGGACAGCGAGGCGGTGCTGGACGCCGTGTGCTGGAAGGGTAGTGCCGCCAAGCTGGCGGCAAAGCCCGAAGACGGGCTGGAAGTGGTGTGCCTGGGCCGGCTGACCACCTATGCCGGGCGCTCGAAATATCAGATGGTCGTCGAGCAGATGGAGCTGTCGGGCGAAGGGGCGCTGCTGAAGCTGTTGGAGGAGCGCAAGAAAAAGCTGGCCGCCGAAGGTCTGTTCGCGTCCGAGCGCAAGCGCCCCATTCCCTATCTGCCCGGCGTGATCGGCGTGATCACTTCGCCCACCGGGGCGGTCATCCGCGACATTCTGCATCGCCTTGCCGACCGTTTTCCCCGCCATGTGCTGGTTTGGCCGGTGGCCGTGCAGGGCGAGGGGGCGGCCCAGCAGGTGGCGCGGGCGATCCAGGGTTTCAACGCCTTGTCGCCAAACGGCGCCGTGCCGCGCCCCGACCTGTTGATCGTCGCCCGCGGCGGCGGCAGCATCGAGGATTTGTGGGCCTTCAACGAGGAAATCGTGGTTCGGGCGGCAGCCGAATCGCAGATTCCGTTGATCTCGGCGGTGGGGCACGAAACCGACACCACGCTGATCGATTTCGCGTCCGACCGGCGCGCGCCCACGCCAACGGCGGCGGCAGAAATGGCGGTGCCGGTGCGCATGGATCTGGTGGCCGACCTGAAACAGAAATCGGCCCGCATGGCGCAAGCGATGGGGCGTCTGCTTGATGAGCGGCGCATGCGCCTGGAAGGGTTGGAGCGCGGCCTGCCCAAGCCGTCGCATCTGGTGGAAGAAGCCCAGCAGAAGCTGGACGAGCGGGCCGAGAGATTGGCCAACGCCTATCCCGCCTATCTTGAGCGTCAGCGGGCCAATCTGGCCAAGTTGGGGGCGACCTTGCGCTCGCCCAGGGAATTGATCGCCTTGAAGGCGCATCAGTTGGAAAAATCCGCCACCGCGCTGGCCAATGGTTGGAAGGGGCATGTGCAGGGCTGGGAAAGCGGCTTGGACCGTGCGGGCCGATTACTGGAATCGCTGTCGCACCGTTCGGTGCTGGCGCGCGGCTATGCGCTGGTGCATGGCCCGGACGGCGGCGTGATCGGCTCGGTCGAGCGGGCGAAGAAGGAAAGCGCCTTGCAAGTTGAGTTCCATGACGGCGCGGTCGAGGTGACGGTGGATGGGGCGGCGCCCGCTCCCCAGAAACCACGCAAGGGACCCGGCGATCAAAGACAGGGATCGCTGTTGTGATGCGGCTTTACTCCGTCATGGCCGGGCTTGTCCCGGCCATCCACGCGGCGATGCGGAAAAAGTCGTGGATGCGCGGGTCAAGCCCGCGCATGACGGTTGCTATATCAATTTGCTTCTTTTTTCTTGTTGCCTGTCCGGCGCTGGCCGACGTGGCGCTGAACGGTCGGATCGAGCAGGGGGCTTTGGTGCTGGGTCAGGCAATGCCCGGCTCGCGCCTGACCTTGGACGGCGTGCCGGTGATGGTGGGGCCGGATGGGCGCTTCGCGCTGGGCTTTGCCCGCGAAGCCGGGCCGCAGTCGCATTTGCTGATCGAGGAACCCGGACAGCCCGTGCAGACAAGGCAGTTGAGCGTAGCGCCCAGAAGCTGGGACATTCAGCGCATCGAGGGCTTGCCCGAGCGTCAGGTGACGCCCGATCCGAAAACGCAAGAGCGCATCAAGCGCGAGAATGAATGGATCGTCGAAGCCAGATCGCATTCAAGTCCACAGGCCCTGTTCGCCAGCGGATTTCTTCAGCCCGCCGATGGTCGGATCAGCGGCGTCTTCGGCAGCCAGCGCATCTTGAACGGGCAGCCGCGTTCCGCGCATTCAGGCGTCGATTTCGCGGCCCCTGTGGGGGCGCCCGTGCAAGCCGCCGCCGATGGTCTGGTGGTGCTGGCCGAGGGCGATCTGTTCTATACCGGCCAGACCGTGATGATCGATCACGGTCTGGGCGTGAACACGGTCTATGCGCATCTGTCTGCGATTGCGGTCAAGCTGGGCCAGCGCGTCGCCAAGGGAGAGCGGATCGGCAGCGTTGGCGCCAGCGGGCGCGCTACCGGCCCGCATCTGCATTGGGGGCTTACCGTTGGTCAGGTGAAATTGGACCCGATGAGCGCTCTTAACCTTCCCCAGCCGCCGCCAGCAGCACGGCCTTGATCTTGGCGGCCATGTCGGTCCAGCGAAACAGCTGGGCGCGCTGCAGCCCGGCCGCCACCAGGGCTTTGCGCGTTTCTTGCAACTGCACTTCCAACAGGGCGCGCGTCATGCCTGGCACATCGGTGGGGCCGACATACATGGCCGCCGGTCCCGCCACTTCGGCCAGCGACCCCATGGGCGTGGTGATGACCGGACAGCCCGAAGCCATGGCCTCGATCACCGGCATGCCGAAACCTTCATAGAAGGACGGAAAGACCAGCGCCACGGCGCCCGCATAGGCCAGGCGCATTTCCTCGTCGCTCATGCGGCCATAAATGATGGGCGTGTCGGGGACCAGATCGATGAATTCCTGTTCGACCGGCTTGGCGCCCGAATTGACGATGGCGAACTGGCCTTTGTTGTTCATGCCAGCGAAGCCCTTGAAGAACAGAATGCCGTTCTTGTAGCTTTTGCGCTGGCCGACCAGCATGTAATAGGGTCTGTCAACGCCGATCCGATTTTTGAAGTCGGCGATCTCGTCCTCGCTGGCGGGCTTGAAGATGGGATTCACGCCGCAATGCGCGACATGCACGGTCTTGGCGTCGATGGCGGGAAACAGGCGCTTAAGGTCGCTGGCCGTGTTCTCTGAAATGCAGACATAGCCCTTGCACCTCGCATAGCCGATGGCGTCGTGCTTTTCTTGCCACATCGGCTCGTCGGTGGCGTTGACGCCCACCACCTCGGGAATCATGTCGTAGCCCATGAAAATGCTGGGGGTGGACAAGGGGGTGGTGCAGAAGGTGGAGACGAAAAGGTCGATTTCTTCCTCGTCGCAGACCTTTTGCAGCAAGGCGCGGTCTTCGGCCAGACGCTCGTAATCGTGGCCGGGCAGATTGCGGCGCATCAGGCCTTGCACTTCCGGCCCCAATCCCTCGCGATCCAGGATCAACAGGTGGTCGGCGAAACCATCCTTGACCCAGACCCGCAGCAATTCCTCCCACACCCTGGCGATGCCGGTCAGGTAATCTTGGAAGAAAACGGCGTCGATGGCGATGCGGGGTTTCTTGGGCGATCCTGGACGGGCGGCGATCTTGGGCGACCGTTCGGTGGCGATTTCGGGTGAGGCATGCTTGTCGCGGCGCGTCCATAGGCTGCGCCCTTCCTGAATGTATCCTGCCTGCCTCAGGCGGGCGGCGGCGCTTTCGGGCAAGGGGTCGAACATGGCTTCGGCGACGCAAAGGCTGGCGGGCGTCCGCTCCAGGGGCAGGCTTTCCAGATTTTGCGCCGATGCCAGCAGAATGGCCTGGGGGCCAAGTTCATCGAACAGATGCTCGGGCGGCGTAATGGCGATACGGCCTTCGCTCTGCGTCTGGGCGAACAAGGCGCTGTCCTCTGCCACGCGGATATCCAGGCGCGGCAGGTCGATGGCGTCGGTGGCATAGGCCGGGTCAAGCCCAGGGGCCAGGATCAGTTGCAGCTTTTTCGAGCGCCGGTGCAGGTCCTGCACCGCCTCATAGGCCTCGACGCGCTTCAACAGCTCTATCGGGCCGTTGGGAAGGGCGAAGCGATGGCGCGGATCATCCGACAAATCCCACCCCTCGGCCGCCCTGCCTTCCAGCGCCAAGTCCAGGAATTGGCGGCGCTTGAGGTCGGGATGGTGGTCGGCCATGAATTTGGAGCAGCCGGCCAGTCGGATGGCCTTTGCCGCCTCAGGATGCGCCAAATAGTAACACGCTCTGTCGACCAGATCGTCCAGCCCGTCGTAATGGACGAGATGCTTGCCGTCTTCGAACAATCCGTCCAGCCCCGCCTGCGGCGCCAATCGGTCAGTCAGCAGAAATCCGCCTGCGGCCAGCACTTCGCCGACCCGGTGGTTGATGTCGCCGTTCAGGCTGACATTCAGGCTGATGGCCGAGCGGGCGTAATGCGCCGATGCCTCTTCCTGGCTGGTGGTGGCCAGATGCAGCGGCAGACCGGCTTCCTTCAAGGCGTCGAGAACCTGGGTGCGGTAGGGATGCCAGCGGCCCATCGAGCCTATGAATGAGACGGGATAGGCCAGCGCCTGCGCTTCGGGCTGGGGATGCGGATTGACCGACAGCAGGGGTATCCAATAGCAGGGCGCGTTCAGTCCGGCATGGGCGAAGAAATGCACATGCTGGCGGGCATGATGGCAGATGATGAGGTCGAATGGTTCGCTGGCCGCGTAATCCAGCATCCAGGCGATGGGACGTTCCAGGTGATGCGTGTCGCCCAGGATCAGCACTTTGACGCCCGGCACGGCCCCAAGGTTGCGGGCTATGTTGCGCCCGGTGGCGTCGGGTTTCACGACCACGATATCGGGGGTAACGCCCAGTTTTCTGGCCGCTTCGGCCAGGTCGTATTGACCGGGGGCGACGTTCAGGCAGTCGATGCCGGACTTGTCGCGCCCGGTCTGGCAGTCGGGGCCGACGAAAACTTCATGGGGCGCGAACATCCGGCGCGGATAAAAGCCCGGCTGGGACTGGTAGCAAAGTAGGGCCAGGGGCTGGGCTTTGGATGTCATGGCGCGATAGTAAGGAGGGGATGGACCCGGATCAAGCGCCCGCTCTTGCTGAACCGCCATAAGATGGGCAGAGTGCGGTCATGGATATCGCCGCCATTCTCGAAGACGCCAACCGATTGTTCGCCCAAGGCAAGGTCGAAGAGGCTTATGACCTGGCGGCCAGCCTGCAAGGCGGGCATGCCGACGATCCGGGCCTGCTGTCCCTGATGGGGCGTTTGGCCCTGGCGACGCTGAAACCCAACATCGCGGCCCCCATGCTTGAGCGCGCCCTGGCGGCCAACCCCGATGACGGGCAGGCCCAACTGGCGCTTGGCCGTTCGCTGCGCGCCATGGACCGGTCGTTTGACGCCAGGAAACATCTGGAAGCCGCCGTTCGCTTGCTGCCCCAGGATGCCGACGCCCATTTCCAGCTGGCCGAACTGTTGGAAGGCGAGGGAGACGCCGAACTTGCCAGCCGTCACTATCAGGCGGCCAGGGCGTTGGCGCCCGATCTGGCGGCGATCCCCGCCGCCTTGGCTCGTCTTCGGGCCGGGCAGGGCGACCGGCAGGCGGCTGAACGCCTGTATCTCGAGGCCATCGCGCTCAATCCCGCAGCGGAAATTCACACGGCCTATGCGGGGCTTTTGGCCGGTCAGGGGCAAATCGACGCGGCGATTGCCCAGTTCGAGGCCGCCGTGGCGCAAGACCCCAAGAATCCGCAGGCCTGGAACAATCTGTCAGGCCCCTTGAAGCTAAGGGGGCGTCTGAAGGAGTGCTTGGCGGCGCTCAGGAAGGCGGTGGCTTTGGCGCCGGGCAATGCGCTGATCCACAATAATCTGGCTTTGGCCCTGCGTCTCGAGGAAGGGGCCGTCGAGGCGCTTGAACATGCCAAGCTGGCCATTTCGCTCAAGCCCGACTATGCCGACGCTTATCTGAACCTGGGCTATATCCTGAACTTGCTGGGCCAACACGAGGCTGCGGTGACGGCTCTTCATCGCGCCATCGCCATCGATCCCGGCAACGCCATCTATCACGGGGCGCTGGGCCATGCGCTGAACGGCCAGGGCGCGGTCGAGGACGCCATCTTGGCGTTTCGCCGCTCGCTCGAAATCGATCCATCCAGCGCCTTGGTGCGCAGCAATCTTTTGATGACGCTGTGCTACAGCACGGACATGCCGCCCGAAGACCTGTTTGCCGAACATAAGCGGTTCAACGACATTCATCAGTCAAAAATCCCCCCCGCGCCACATGCCAACGCGCGCGATCCGGCCAAGCGTTTGCGCGTGGGTTACGTGTCGCCCGACTTTCGCACCCATTCGGTCAGCTATTTCTTCGAACCTGTGTTGGCGGGCCATGACCGGAATGCGGTCGAGCTGTTTTTGTACGCCAATCACCTGCATGGAGACGCGGTTTCGGATCGGCTGCGCAAAATGGCGGATCATTGGCGGGAAATCAGGGGGCTGACCGATGTGGAAGCCGATGCCCTGATCCGTTCGGACGGCATCGACATTCTGGTCGATCTGGCCGGTCATTCTGCCGACAACCGATTGCCGCTGATGGCCAGGAAACCCGCCCCCATTCAGGGCAGTTGGATCGGCTATCCCAACACCACGGGATTGTCCGCCATCGATTTTCGCTTTACCGACGCCATCGCCGACCCGCCGGGACAAAGCGATGCCTGGCACACGGAAAAACTGATTCGCCTAGCCGGTGGCTTTTTATGCTTCCGCCCGCCCGAGGAAGCGCCAAATATCGAGCCGATCAAGCCAAGGGGCCTGGGCCAGGCGGTCTTCGGCTGCTTCAACAACCACGCCAAGGTTAGCCCCTATGTCACCAGATTGTGGGCCGATCTGTTGAAGGAATTGCCCGAAGCCGTTTTGATGTTGAAGAACCGGTCGATGGACGATCCCAGGGCGCGGGCGGAAATTCTCGACCGTTTCGCTTCCAACGGGATCGATCCCCAGCGCATCAAGACGGTGGGGCGCATTCCGGGGCGCGGCGGCCATCTGGCGGCCTACAATCTGGTGGATATCTCGCTGGATACGCATCCCTACAGCGGCACGGCCACCACTTGCGAATCCTTGTGGATGGGCACGCCGGTGGTGACGTTGGCAGGCCCCACCCATGTCAGCCGCGTCTCGGCATCGTTGCTGCATCGTGTGGGGCTGGACGATCTGGTGGCGGCGTCGCCCGAAGAATATGTCCTGAAAGCGGTGTCGCTGGCGCTCGATCACGCGCGCCTTCAGGAGCTTCGCCAGACCTTGCGTGCACGCCTTCAAGCCTCGCCGCTTCTAAACGCCAAGGCTTGCGCGGAAAATGTCGAAGCGGCCTATCGACGCTTATGGGTGGATTGGTGCGCCGCCGCCTGATCGCGTGTATCAAGACGCTTGCTACCCCCCCCGGTTGTGTAAGTCTTTCGCCCTGGGGAAGGCTATTTCAGGGGTTGGCGATGGACGACGACGATAAGGAAACCCTCTCCCCTGGGGAGAGGGTGGCGAGTGAATCGAGCCGGGTGAGGGATGTTGCGGCATCAAGCACCCTCACCCCAACCCCTCTCCCGCCAGCGGGCGAGGGGCTTTTTACCCTCTCCCCTGGGGAGAGGGTGGCGAGTGAAACAAGCCGGGTGAGGGATTTCAGGAATATGTTTCCTCCCCTTCGTCATTGCCGGGCTCGACCCGGCAATCCATGGACCCCCGGATCAAGTCCGGGGGTGACAGAAAAAGAAGGGTGGAGCCGCCGCCGGTTCCTAATCGGAAGCGGCACCTTTGCCCTGGCGCTGCCCTTGGCGGGCAAAGCCCTGGCCGAGGAAGCCGCCACCCCCGACATCAACATCGAAACGCCTGAAAACCTGTTCTGCGTTTATGTCGAGCGCGCCACGGGGCGCGTCGTGTCCGCCAAAAGCTTCATCGATGTGAATCCGGAAATCGTCAATGGCCCGCAGGCCCTGAACCCCTATATAGCACCCACCAGAAATATTTCCCTGGGGACGCGCGCACCCACTTTGTTCAAGCTGGATGTGAAGCGCTTCGCCATTGTCGATATCGAGAAACGCAACGAGACGTTAAGCGCTTTCAACTCGTTGCATGACGCCTATACGCCGGGCGAATTCACCCATCATTTTTTGCTAAGCCTGGCCGACCGCGAATTGGGCCGGGAATCCTTGGGCGCTTGGGCGCTGTCGAAAGCCAACGAGGCGCAGAAAGCGACGGCCCTTGAACTTCTGGCCCGCATTCATACCGGCTATAATGGCGAACTGATAACGGGTGATCCCGAAAAACTGGCCGAAGCGGTGCGCTTTTACACAGGCCGTGAATTGATCCGCCCTGTGCTGTTCCTGGGCCAGGCCCCGGATATCGGCGCAATGGTTTTCATTCCCGCCCAAGGTTTGCGCGTGGCATCGGCTGGCGCACTCCATCTTGCACAAGCAGGCAACCATGCGGTCGGCGGCGGCGTTGCGGTGGGCATGGGCAGCAACATGGCGAAAGCGGTCAGCACCGCCAGCCAGGGCGCGACCTCGGGCGGTGTTAGTGCTGTTGCCGCCGCCGTCGGCGCATCGGCTGGCGTGGGGGCTGGTGGTGGCGGATCGACCAGCACCGGGGGAAGTGGTGGATCGTCGGCTGGTGCGAGTTCCTCCAGTTCAAGCAGCAGCGGCGGGGGTGCATGTTTTGTCGCCGGAACCGAGGTGCTGATGGCCGATGGCAAAGTCAAAGAGATAGAAGACGTGGTTGAAGGCGAATGGGTAAGGGGGGCAAACGGGCAGATCAATCAGGTTCTAGCCTTGCATCGACCTAAACTTGGCAATAAGCACCTTTATAGCGTCAACGGTCCCGTTGCCTTTGTAACCGGAGATCATCCGTTCATGACAACAGGCGGTTGGAAGTCTATCGACCCCACTACATCGGAAAAATTAAATCCAGGATTGGTTGTTGGCGCACTTGTTGTAGGCGATATGTTGGTGACGGATAGCGGTGAGGAAAAGATTGTGCGCTTGGAGCGCGCAACAGCTTCGCCTGAAACGCAGCTTTATAATTTTTCTGTCTCAAACAATCAGACTTTCTTTGTTCGATTTGCGGGGGGGGGTACTGCCTTGTCCACAACAAAGGCGGCGGTGGAGGTGGAGGTGGTGGCGGCGGGTTTTAGCGGATTTTTTCTTGTCCACAACAAAGGTGGCGCAGGCGGCGGTTGCTTCATTTCCGGTACCGAAGTTCTAATGTCCGATGGTTCCGTGAGTCCGATTGAAGACGTGAAGCCTGGCGACAGGCTGTTGGGTCAGAATGGCGAGGCGAACGATGTTGTTGAACTGAAACGCCCCATGCTTGGCAAGCGCAGTCTGTTTGCCTTCAATGGCGGTGGTTTCTTCGTCACCGACTCTCACCCTTTCATGACCGAGGATGGCTGGAAAAGCATTGATCCGGCAGCGACTGCGCGGGAACATCAAAACCCTCTCCCTCGGGGAGAGGGTGGCGAGCATCGCGAGCCGGGTGAGGGTTTGCAAACCGACAGCGCCAGTTGCCCTCACCCCAACCCCTCTCCCCGAGGGAGAGGGGCTAGTCTGGCCTTCGATCCTTTCAATATCGGCCAATTGAAAATCGGCGATGTGTTGATTTCGAAAGACGGTCCGATTCCGTTATCGAGCATCGACAGTCAGGACGCCGCCTCGGAAACACCCCTGTTCAATTTCCGCCTAACCGGCAACCAAACCTATTTTGTCCGCGAGAAAGGCTCGTCCACCCCCTTCCTGCTGGTGCATAACAAGTAAATTCCGGCTTGACGCCATATGGTAAATTTACCATAATAAGCCATGCGCGATCTGTTGTGGCTGGGAAGCAGCCTTGAAGATTTGTCGGACTTTCCCGCCGAGGTGAAGCGGGCCTTCGGCTTTGCGTTGCGTGAGGTTCAGAAGGGCGTCACCCCCAGCGTGGCGAACCCGCTCAGGCAGTTCGGTTCCGGCGTTTTTGAATTGCGCGAGCCATATGCTGGCGACGCCTTTCGCACTGTCTATGCCGTTAAGCTTGCCAACGCCGTTTATGTGCTGCACGCCTTCAAGAAGAAATCGAAATCAGGGATCGCCATGCCGAGGGAAGACATCGCTTTGATTGAGCAACGCCTCAAACGCGCTCAGGAAATTGACCGGGCAAAGGAGTGACGATATGACCACCATCAAAGCCCGCAAGGGCAGTGCCAATATTTTCAAGGACCTCGGCTTTTCGGATGCCGAGGCCGAAGAGGCTTTGGCCAAGTCGGAACTGATTTCCGCCATCGCCGCCACCATCAAGGGGCGCAAGCTGACTCAGGCCGAAGCCGCCAACCTTTGCGGAACAGATCAGCCCACGCTTTCCAAGGTTCTGCGCGGGCGCATGGAAAGTGTGACCATCGACAAGCTGGCCCATTGGCTGACCGCCTTGGGCCGCAATGTGGAAATTCGCATCGGCAAGCGTGTCGATATTCGCGGCGGTCATATTGCCGTCCAGGCCGCTTAGGCCGGTGCATAACAAATAACTCTTGGCGCTTCTCCAGGTCGGGTCTTAGATGGCGCAGTTCGCCCAAGATGTTGTCCAGGTTTCTCATGCCGCCAGTCTACCTCGAATTTACCGCACGTTCCAGGGGGTCAGGCTTCCAACTGATCCAGCAGCGTCGCCAGGATTTGGGTCAGGCGGGCAAGGTCCGCAGGCTCGCTCAGGCGATGGCCGCCTTTTTTCACCAGCGTGACGTCCACGTCCAGGCTTTCCACCGCGTCTTGGATCATCAAGGCGGTGTCCCAGGGCACGTCCTGATCTTCCATGCCCTGGATGATGCGCAAGGGAACGCGGATCGGCAGCGGGGCCTTGTCCAGCAGCAAATGGTTCTTGCCATCCTCGATCAGGCGGCGAGTGATGACATAGGGCTGGTCGCCATCATCGCTGGCGATCTCGATCTGCCCCGCTTCCCATAGCTCCTTGCGCTGAAGGGCGGTCAGTTCGCTCCAGATCAGGTTCTCGGTAAAGTCGGGGGCTGGGGCGATGCCCACAAGGCCTGCGATCCGTTGCGGCCTGGCCAGGGCGGTCAGCAGCATGATCCAGCCGCCCATGCTGGACCCCACCAGCACCTGCGGCCCTTCGGTCAGCCGGTCCAGGACCTGAAGCGCGTCGTCGGCCCAATCGCCGATGCAGCCGTCCTTGAAGGCCTGGGACGAGGCGCCGTGGCCCCGGTAATCGAAACGCAGATAGGCTTGGCCCCTGGCCTTGCACAGCTCTTCCAGGGCCAAGGCCTTGCTTCCCGTCATGTCCGACATGAAGCCGGTCATGAAAACGACGCCAGGCCCCTTGCCTGAAAGGCGGCGGTAGGCGATTGTGCCCCCATCCTGGCGTGTTAATATCAAAGGTCTGTCATCGGGTTCGTTCATGGTCAAGCAGTCTAGCAATTCCCCCCCCATCCGCCAACCGGTCGTTCTGCAGGTGCTGCCAGCCCTGGTTACAGGGGGCGTCGAGCGCGGCGCCACCGACATCGGCATCGCCCTGGCCGAGGCCGGCTGGGGCAGTTGCGTCGTGTCGTCGGGCGGGCCGATGGTGCGCGAGCTGGAGCGCGCGGGCGCTTCGCATGTGGTGATGCCGGTGCAATCCAAGAACCCGCTGGTGATGCGCAAGAATGCCGAACAGTTGGCGGCCCTTGCCCGCGAGATCAAGGCCGACATCATTCATGCAAGATCCCGAGCGCCCGCTTGGTCGGCCGAAGTCGCCGCCAAAAAGGCGGGATGCCATTTCGTCACCACCTTTCACGGCACCTACAATATGGGGCCGATGGCGATGAAGCGGCACTACAACGCCGTCATGGCCAGGGGCGAGCGGGTGATCGCCATTTCGCAATTCATCGCCAGCCACATCCACCAGTATTACGGCGTGGGCTGGGAGCGCGTGCGCGTCGTCCACCGGGGCATCGACCTGGACATCTTCGATCCCACCCATGTCTCGCCCGAGCGCATCATCCAATTATCGACCGCTTGGCGGCTGCCCGACGGGGTTCCCGTCGTCATGCTGCCTGGGCGTCTGACGCGCTGGAAGGGCCAGCCGGTGCTGATCGAGGCGATGGCGCGCATGCGAGACGAATTGGGATGGGAGAATATGCGCTGCCTGCTTGTCGGTTCGGATCAGGGGCGGACGGATTACCGCGACGAGTTGCTGGCGCAATCGCGCCGTTTGGGGCTGGACGACGTGGTGCACATCATCGACGACTGCCGCGACCTGCCCGCCGCCTATATGCTGGCCGATGTGGTGGTTTCGGCATCCACCGATCCCGAGGCCTTCGGACGCGTGATCGTGGAAGCCCAGGCCATGGGGCGGCCCGTGGTGGCCTCCGACCATGGCGGGGCCAGGGAAACCGTGATCGCGAACGAAACCGGCTGGCTGGTGCCGCCCGGCGATCCTTCGGCGCTGGCCCAATCGATCAGCGACGTGTTGGAAATCGACATCGATCTTCGCCGCCATCGGGCCGATCAGGCGATCAATCATGCCCGGTCCAACTTCTCGAAAAAGCGCATGTGCGAGGCGACGTTGGACGTTTATCGCGAGATTCTGGGCCTCCAGGAGGCGAAATAAGCATGGCGCGGATTCTGGTCATCAAACTCTCGGCGCTGGGCGACATCGTCCAGGCGTTGGGACCGATGGCCGCCATCCGCCGCCATCACAAGGACGATCACATCGTCTTGCTGACGACCACGCTTTACGCCGATTTTCTGAAGGCAAGCCCCTACGCCGACGAGGTCTGGATCGATGACCGTCCGCGCCTGAAAAATCCGCTGGGTGTCTTCAGTTTGGCCAAGCGCTTGCGTCAGGGGAAATTCACCCGGGTCTACGACCTGCAAACCTCCAGGCGCAGTTCGCGCTATTTCCACCTGATGCGTCCCTGGCCGCCGGAATGGTCGGGGATCGCCTGGGGCTGTTCGCATCCGCACGCCAATCCCAAGCGCGATTTCATGCATACGCTGGACCGCCAGGCCGAGCAGCTGGCCATGGCGGGCATCAATGAAACGCCCAGCCCTGATTTGTCTTGGGTCAAGGCCGACATCGAACGGTTTAAACTGCCCCAACGTTTTGGCCTTCTGGCACCCGGAGGTGCCCCGCACCGGCCCGCCAAGCGCTGGCCCGGCGCGCGCTTTGGCGAGATGGCTAGGCGGTGGCTCGCCCAGGGCATAACGCCGGTCCTGCTGGGCACAAGGCAGGATCAAGAGGCGTTGGATGTGGTGCGCACCATCTGTCCTCAGGCGGTGGATCTTTCGGACCAGACCAGCTTTGCCGACATCGCCGTCCTGGGGCGACAGGCCTCCATTGCGCTTGGCAACGATACCGGGCCGATGCATCTGATCGTTGCCGCGGGCGCGCCGTCCGCCGTCTTGTTTTCCAGCGAATCGGATCCGGCGCTTTGCGCGCCGCGCGGTCCCAAGGTGACGATTCTGAAGGCCCAGGATTTGGCCTATCTGGATATCTCCGAGGTGCAGCGGGGGCTGCAAAAAGTCTGCGGCGACTGCTTCGGAACGACAAAATCCGACTGAATTGGTTATTTTTCAGGCGACACGCAAGGGTCGTTGTCATCAAAACCCAAATTCTTTAGGGTCATGGCTTGGTTTTGGGAGAGAGAAGGCATGAGCGGCGAGTCCGAGGTCGATGGCGGCAATAACGGAAATGCGAAGCGTTCGTTCGCCCAGCATATCTTCGCGCCGATCAAGATTACCTGGGACCAGTTCGTCGATCTGGTCATTCCCTTCTACCATTCGCAGCACATCCGCCGCCACGCGGCTTCGGTGACCATCTCGCGCGTGCAATTGATGTCGGCCATCTTCGGCATTCTGGTGCCGATGTTGTCGCTCATCGACTGGTTCGTCTTTCCCTGGCCGCAATGGGCGATGATGACGGCCTTGCGCGTCGCGTCCGGCGCCATCTTCTTCTTGCTCGCCTGGCCCTGGGAAACCGAGAAAACGCGCTTTCAGGCCGACGCCATGCTGATGGCCATGCTGCTGGTGCCGCCGGTTTTCTATCTGATTTCCATCCGCATCGTCGAACCCTTGCAACTGACCGAGTTCGGCCAGCTGGTCGCCAAGCTCTATTCGCTGATGCCCAATATTGTGCTGGCCGGGCTGGCCATGTTCCCCCTGACCGCCTTCGAAGTGGTGATTTTCGCGGCCCCCGCCTTCATCTTCGCCGTCATCGGCCTGTTTATGGAAGGACAGGTTCTGTCCTTGCAGGTGCATGGGCCGGCGCTTTGGCTGATGGTTCTGGTGATGGGCGTCGCCATGTTTTCGGGCATGAGCCAGTTGCATTACATGTCGGCCCTGGTCAACAAGGCGATGATCGATCCCCTGACCCAGGCCTATACGCGCCGCTCGGGCAACGAGACCATCGAACTTCTGTTCCGCCTGTCGAGTCTTCAAAACACGCCGCTCAGCGTCGCTTTCTTCGATCTGGACAAGTTCAAGTCGATCAACGACACCTACGGCCACGAAGAAGGCGACAAGGCCCTGCGTACCCTGTCGGACAAGCTGAAGGCCGGTCTTCGCAAGGGCGATGTGCTGGTGCGCTGGGGCGGCGAAGAGTTCATCGCCATCTTGAACAATACCGACGCGCCGGGCGCTCGCGTGGTCATCGAGCGCTTGCGCGAGGCGGGTTTCGGCCTGCGTCCCGATGGAACTCCTCTTACCGCCTCGATCGGATTGGCCGAGCGGATCGAGGACCAGATGCCCGATTGGGCGCATCTGGTCGAAAAGGCCGACGCTCGCATGTATCAGGCCAAGAAATCGGGGCGCGACCGGGCGATTTTCCCGGGCGACGTGGTCTTGGCGTTCAGTCAGGCTCCAGCATAGAAAACTCTGTTTCGTCCGGCGGCCCTGGCGCAAACAGAAAGACCGGGCGTCGTTCGGCGTCGATTCCCGGCAAGGCGATCAGCGAACTGCAAACGGTTCCGAAACCGTTCGGTTTGCGGATCAGCACCGATGCCTCCTCGGCCCCGTTTCCGGGGTCGGACTGCGTCAGCAGCGCTTTCCAGCCGGACCAATCGCCCTTGTCGGGTTGCGGCGGCGCAGCGCTTTGGAACCTGGGCAGAAAGGCCCGGATACGCGGGCTTTGGAAATCGTCCAGATCCTGCGCCGTCAGCATGTGAACGCCTGCGGGCACCGGGAAGACATCGACGCTTGCGCCATCGTTTCTCAGCCAGAAGGCGTCCTGGAAATCGGCGATCAGCAGATTGAAGGGGCGATAGGCCTGGGGGTTGAGATCGGCCATCGCCTTGGCGGCTTCCTTGGCTTCGGCGTGATCCAGGGCTTCCAGGACCAATTCTCCGCGCGAGCGCTTGCCGGGTTCCGGTCCCAGCGTGCCCACGCGGTTCAAGATTCCAGCCACCACGCCGTAATCATTGATGCCCAGCCAACTGCCGCCCGCCAATTCGTCAATCCCCGCCCGAATGTCTGGC
The DNA here is from genome assembly GCA_015231795.1 of Alphaproteobacteria bacterium. Lineage (NCBI taxonomy): Bacteria > Pseudomonadati > Pseudomonadota > Alphaproteobacteria > Alphaproteobacteria bacterium. The sequence continues at coordinate 30,588 of JADGAX010000012.1, forward strand.
CGATCCGGCCAATGCCTTGCGGGCGGTTTCCAGGGGCGGCCTGCCATTTCGTCGCGGTTGGCGGCCAGAATCAACGGCCACGAGGCGCCGGGCTGGCGCAGGATTATCACTGTACACATGGCGAGACTATACCCCATTTGGCCGAGTTGGGGTATAAGCGTTGCCGGACAGGATCGGGTGACATATGCCAGAAGACAAAAAGAAATCCGGCAAGAAGGTGCTTGAGGAGCGCAACCGCGCCTTCGAGGCCAAATATCAGCAAGACGAGGAAATTCGCTTCAAGGCGCGCATCCGCGCCAACAAGCTCGCGGGCCAATGGATGGCGGGCCTTCTGGGGCTTTCGGGCGAACAAGCCGACGACTATGTCAAGGCGATGATCGACCTGGGTTTTTCGGATGCGCCCGGCGACAAATTGCTGGCCAAGGTGGCGGCCGATCTTGAAAGTCACGGCAAGCCGATGGAAGCCCACAAATTGAAAACGGAAATCCTTAGGCTGTCCTTGATAGCCGAGGAGCAGATCATGACCGAGATTCTGGGAGACAACGTATGACCCTTTGCGCCTGCATGTCCGGACGCGAAACCGATTCCTGCTGCGGTCCCGTCCTGGCGGGCCAGCCCGCCAAAACCGCCGAAGCCTTGATGCGCGCCCGATTCTGCGCCTTTACCAGCGGCAATATGGATTTCCTGGATCGCACGCTGGCCCCGGAATCTAAGGACGATTACGACCGCGAGGAATTGAAGGAAACCATCGAGAACGCCAAGCCGCAGGGACTTGAGGTGCGCAAGCTGGAAGGCGGCCAGGAAGGCGACAGCGAAGGCATGGTCGAATTCGTGGCCCGCCTGAAGGTGCATGGCGAGCCGATGGCCCATCACGAGCGGGCCTTTTTTCGCCGCGAGAACGGCATCTGGCTTTACGTGGACGGCGAAGTGAATCCCAAGGGACAGCCGCGCCACGTCGAGAAGGTGGGGCGCAACGATCCTTGCTCTTGCGGGTCGGGCAAGAAGTACAAGAAGTGCTGCGGGGCGTAATTCATGGAGCGGCGCTTCGCCTGCACGGTCTGCGGCAAATGCTGCTACGGCTGGCTGCCGCTTTCGATCTCCGACGCGCTTTCACATGCCCACCGTTTCCCTCTGGCCGTCTTGTGGGGCACGGTGCGCCAGGGCGCCAAGGCCTTTGACCTCACTGAAAAACTGGGGATTCGCCTGGATAAGAAAACGGCGCTGCGCATAACGCCGATCGCTTACCTGCCGCCCTCGTTTCAATGCCCTGCCCTGGGCGAAGACATGCGCTGCACGATTCACGAGGAAAAGCCGGTGCGTTGCCGCACCATGCCCTTTTCGGCCGACCGGGAAATGAGCGATCAGGCCGATTTGCTGATTCCGCGTTCCGGCTGGCTGTGCAACACGCAGCCTGACGCGCCGGTTGTCTACCGGGACGGCAATATCCTGGATGCGACCGACTTCAACCGCGAACGCCAAGTCTTGCAAGATCAAGCAACGACAATCCAAAGTTACGCCGCGTTCCTGCTCAAAAGCGCTCCATCCTTGAAAGCGCAATTGGACAAGCAGGCCAAGCGGCCTGCGGGCGGACAAATCGTGCTGAAGATATTGCCCTTGCTGCGCAAAGTGGCCGATATCGATCTTGCCTATTTTGCGGCAAGACAAGCCTTGGTTCTGAAAGATATTCTGGCCCGGCTGCCCGAGACGCCTGAGTTCAATGAATACCGAAAGAACTATGTCGATGGGCTGGAAGAAATGGATCGCATGCTGATCAGCGCGAAAGGGACGATATGACGCTTTGTCTTTGCCATTCCGGCCTTGAATTCGATGCCTGCTGCGGCCGTATCTTGAACGGCGCGCATGCGGCGACGCCCGAGGCCTTGATGCGCGCGCGCGTCTCGGCCTTCATCGGCGGCGATATGGAATTTCTGGAACGCACGCTGGCCCCGGAATCGAAGGCGGATTTTGACCGCCATGCGATCGAAGCGTCGATGAAGGGCGTCGAGGGACTTGGTTTCGAAGTGCGGGACCAGGAAGGCGGCGGCGAAGCCGACCAGGAAGGCCGGTTGGAATATGTCGCTCGCTTCAAGGCGAATGGCAAGCCGCTGGCCCATCACGAGCGGGCTTTCTTTCGCCGCGAGAACGGCAACTGGCTTTACGTGGACGGCGAGGTGAATCCCAAGGCGGCGCCGCGCCACGTCGAGAAGGTGGGGCGCAACGATCCTTGCTCTTGCGGCTCGGGCAAGAAATACAAAAAATGCTGCGGGGCGTAGCGGATGAGGGAGGGCCTAAGCCCTCCCGAACACCCGCTTGAAGATGGTGTCGACATGTTTGGTGTGATAGCCAAGATCGAACAGGTCATCCAATTGCTTGCCCGGCAGTCTGGCTGAAACCTCGCCGTCGCTCTTCAGGAAGGTCAGGAAATCGCCTTCGCCCGCCCAAACGCGCATGGCGTTTCGCTGCACGGCGACATAGGCGTTCTCGCGGCTCATGCCGGCCTGGGTCAGCGCCAGCAATACGCGCTGCGAAAAGACCAAGCCGCCCAACTGATTCAAATTGCGCTCGACGGCGTCGGGATAGACGACCAGCTTTTCGATGACGCCCGCCAGACGCGACAGGGCGAAATCCAGCGTCACCGTGGCGTCGGGGCCGATCATGCGCTCGACCGAGGAATGCGAAATGTCGCGCTCGTGCCACAGCGCCACATTCTCCATGGCGGGCAGCGCCATGCCGCGCACCAGACGCGCCAGACCGGTCAGATTCTCGGTCAGCACCGGGTTGCGCTTATGCGGCATGGCGGAACTGCCCTTTTGGCCGGGCGAGAAATATTCCTCGGCCTCGCGCACTTCGGTGCGCTGCAGATGGCGGATTTCCGTGGCCACCCGTTCCACCGACGAGGCGATGACGCCCAGCGTGGCGAAGTACTGGGCGTGGCGGTCTCTGGGGATTACCTGGGTCGAGATCGGCTCGGGTTCCAGGCCCAGCTTGGCGGCCACATATTCCTCGACATAAGGGTCGATGTTGGCGAAGGTGCCCACGGCGCCGGAAATGGCGCAGGTGGCGATATCCTTTCTGGCGGCTTGCAGACGCTCGCTGTTGCGCTGGAATTCGGCGTGGAAGCTGGCGAATTTCAGGCCGATGGTGACCGGCTCGGCATGGATGCCGTGGCTGCGCCCCATGCAGACCAAATCCTTGTATTCGAAAGCGCGCTTTTCCAGCGCCGCCAGCACGCGCTCGATATCGGCCAACAGGATGTCGGCGGCCTGGGCCAGTTGCACGGCCAGGCAGGTGTCCAACACGTCGGAACTGGTCATGCCCTGATGCATGAACCTGGCTTCCTCGCCGACATTTTCGGCGACGTTGGTCAGAAAGGCGATGACGTCATGCTTGGTCTGAAGCTCGATCTCGTCGATGCGCTCGGGGTCGAACTTGCCCTTTTCCCAAATCGCCTGGGCGGCCGCCTTGGGCACGGTTCCCAGTTCCGCCAAGGCGTCGCAGGCATGGGCCTCGATTTCGAACCAGATGCGGAATTTGTTCTCTGGCGACCAAATGGCCGACATTTCAGGGCGCGAGTAGCGAGGAATCATGACAACCTGCCTTGTGTTGATTCAAGGCACTCCTTATAGGCGTTCGGACCAAGGATGAAAAGGCGCGGCGTTCACAAAATTTATGGTTGTCCAGTTTAGCTGGGCCTGACCATAATTGGCCGGGGGTAGAGCGAGGAGGCCGGACTGAGCGAATCCAAATTGAAGATCGTCACCCTCTTCGAGGGCTTGGACGATTCGGAACTGTCCGAGATCGAAAGCCGTTGCCACTGGCATCAGCTGGGGTCGGGAAACGTCGTCTTCGACAAGGAAAGCGATACGCTTGAGGTCTACTTTCTGATTGAAGGGTCGGTGCGCGTTCTTTCCTATTCCCCCTACGCGCGCGAAAAGCGCGAAGTGACGTTGGCCAATTTTGTGGCCGGAGAATATTTCGGAGAACTGGCGGCGCTTGACGGCAAGCCGCGCTCGGCCAAGGTGGTAACCAGCGAGACCAGCCTGTTGGCGTCGCTGGACGGGCCGGCTTTCCGCGACGTCATGATGCGTTTCCCCCAACTGGCCTTGCGCGTCACGCTTCGCTTGGCCGACATCATCCGCCGCCTGGATTCCAGGGTGACCGAGCTTTCGACCCTGTCCGAACAAGAACGCGTCTATACCGAACTTTTGCATCTGGCCAAGCCCGACAGCAAAAAAGCAGGCCAGTACATGATCGCCGAAATGCCCAAGCACAAGGATCTGGCCAGTTGGACCGGGGTTTCCCAAGAATCGGTGGCGCAGGTTCTGGGCGAGCTGGCGCGTGACGGCATTCTGGAGCGGCGCCATCTGGGTATGCTGATTCGCGACTATGACCGGCTGCGCCTGATGGCCAGGGCGCGATAATTGCGCAAAATACGCATCTATCCTGATATTCCAAGGGCTTGGCGTTATCGGTCGAAAACGCATTGAAATTGCAGCGAATTTGTAGCATTTCCGCGATATCCCCTAAAAAGCGCGTGAATCCAAGCCTTTCCGAAAAATTCAATGAAATCATTGTCCAAGAAGAAAAAATACGGTTGCGCCGCGACCCGTTTCCGGTATGCTTGTAGCGGAGGACTTGACAGCGCCGCAGACGGTTCATGAGCGCCCGAAAGCCCAAAGGACTGATGCGGAAACTGCCTTAGGACGGCGGCTTCGCATCGGGCCCAAAGGCCCTAGGACCCAGTTGGCGGTGAGACAGGATCAACGAAGGAGACATACAAATGTTCAATACCTATCTCGGCCTTAAGAACCGTTTCAGCCGTTTCATCAGCGAAGACAAGGGCGCCACGGCCATCGAATACGGTCTGATCGCGGCCGGCATCGCTGTGGTCATCATCGCCATCGTCTTCTCGATCGGTACCGAACTGCAGAACATGTTCACCGACGTGCAGACCAACTTGCAGGCCCGCCCGCAGTAATCGGGACAGGCGCCTTGCGCGCCACGGGAAGTTTTTCTGGGAAGCGCTCTGTGGGAAACCACAGGGCGCTTTCTCTTTGCGGGGGTTTGGGACGATGCCGTCCGCTCTGCTTCTGATTCCCCTGCTGGCCTCGATGGCCGCCGCCGGAACCGATCTGGCGCGCTTTCGCATTCCAAACGCCATAACGCTGGGGCTGGCTTTGGCCTTTCTGCCAGCCGCTTGGCTGGCGGGGCTGGATATGGACGCCATGATCCGCCATCTGGGCGCTGGGGCTGCCATGTTCGCGCTGGGCATTGCGTTCTTTTTCTTTCGCTTTTGGGGCGGGGGCGACGCCAAGCTGTTCGGAGCGCTTAGCCTGTGGCTGGGCTGGCAGCCCTTGATGGCTTTTGTCGTGGCCATGGTGCTGGCGGGCGGCGTTCTGGCCTTGCTTCTTCTTGGATTGCGCCGACTGCCCTGGCCCGAGACTTGGCGGCGCAACAAGATGCTGCGCCGCCATCTGGCGGCTCGCGCCGCCGTGCCCTATGGGGTGGCGATGGCTTTGGGCATGGTCTGGGTGCTGCTCCATGTTTGAGGAATTGCGCTCGGGCGTCTGGCTCAATCCGCGCCGTCGCAAAGCCTGGTGCCTGATCGCCCTGGCCGGTTTCGTCATCGCCTTGTTTCTGCTGGCGGCGACGTCGAACGATGGACAGGATTTTCGGGGCCGTCCGCTGGGCAGCGATTTCTTGAATGTCTGGGCCGCCGGGCGGCTGGCGCTGGCGGGCGCGCCCGAAGCAGCCTGGAATTACGCGCGCCATGCCGAGGTGGAACTGGCCCGATTTCCGTCGCTTCCCGCCTATTATGGCTGGCATTACCCGCCGCCCTTTTTGCTGCTGGCGGCGATCTTGGCCCTGTTGCCCTATCTGGCGGCCTTGGCGCTTTGGCAATTGGCCAGTTTCGCGGCTCTCTACTGGGCGGCCAAGGGCCTGTCCTTCAACCGGCTGGCCGCCTGGGCCTTTCCGGGTTTGTTCGTCAACGTCACCCATGGCCATAACGGCTTCCTATCATGCGCCCTGATGCTGGGCGGCCTTCGTCTTTTGGATCGACGTCCCTGGCTGGCCGGTGCGCTGCTGGGCGGCTTGTCCTTCAAGCCGCAATTGGGCGTGCTGATTCCCGTCGCCCTGGCGGCTGGCGGCTGCTGGCGGGCGGTGGGTGGCGCGATCTTGTCGGTCGCTGGCCTTGCCGCCGCTTCCTGGCTTATTCTGGGCACGCCGTCCTGGCTGTCCTTCATCGACAGCGTCGCCCTGACGCGTCACGCCGTTCTCGAGGCGGGTGCCATCGGTTTCGGCAAGATGCAGAATGTCTTTGCCGCCGCTAGGCTCTTGGGGGCGGATGTGCAGATGGCCTGGATCGCGCAAGGCCTGTCGGCGCTGCTGGCGGCCTGGGCGGTGGGCGTTTTGTGGCGCAGGCAAGGTCTGTCCTTGGCCGACAAGGCGCTGTCTTTGATGCTGGGCACCATCCTGGCCGCCCCCTATCTGCTGGATTACGACCTGATGCTGCTGGCGGTTCCCTTGCTGCTGAAAGCCGACGAAGGCCGCTTCAGGCCCTGGGAAATCAGTTATTTCGCCCTGCTATGGGTGCTTCCCCTGCTGGCTAGACCCCTGGGATTGTGGCTGTATCTGCCACTGACTCCGCTGGCCGCCCTGCTGGGGCTTTGGTTCTTGCTATCAAGGCGAAATCCTGTATAGTCCCGCGCCTTGACCAGCCGGTATGGTTCCGGTTGGTCCTCCTTGTCGGCAGGGTGCCGGCTATGCCTGGATGATCCGGGCTGAGATAAGCCAGAAGGAGAGTACAGAATGTCGTTCTACGAGAACGTCTTTATTGCGAGGCAGGATATCGCCGCCGCGCAGGTGGAAGCCCTGGCCGAACAGTTTGGAAACGTGGTCGTTTCCCTGGGCGGCACGGTTTCCAAGAAGGAATATTGGGGGCTGAAAAGCTTTTCCTTCAAGATCAAGAAGAATCGCAAGGGTCATTACGTGCTCATGAACATCGAGGCCACGGGCGACGTGGTCAAGGAGATGGAGCGCCAGATGGGCCTGAATGAAGATATCGTGCGCTACCTTACGGTGCGCGTCGAGGAACTCGAGGATGGACCTTCGGCCATGATGCGTTCGCGTGATCGCGACGAGCGTCCGCGCCGCGGTGGTCGCAGCTTCGATGGTCAGGGAGACGAAGCATGATGGAAGAAAAAGAAGCCGGCCGTGGCGCCGGTGGAGCCGGTGGGGCAACGCGCCGCCCGTTCTTCCGCCGCCGCAAGACCTGCCCGTTCACGGGTCCCAACGCGCCGAAGATCGACTACAAGGACATCAAGCTCCTGTCGCGCTACATCTCGGAACGCGGCAAGATAGTGCCTTCGCGCATTACCGCCGTGTCGGCCAAAAAGCAGCGCGAGCTGTCGCAGGCCATCAAGCGCGCCCGTTATCTGGGCCTGTTGCCCTATCTTGTGAAGTAGGAGGACCAACTCATGGAAGTCATCCTGCTCGAACGCGTGGAGAATCTCGGCCATATGGGCGAGGTGGTGAAGGTCAAGACGGGTTTCGCCCGCAACTTCCTTCTGCCTCGCAAGAAGGCCCTGCGCGCCACCAAGGAAAATCTGGCTTATTTCGAAAGCCAGCGCGTCCAGCTTGAGGCCGTCAACCTGAAGCGCAAGGAAGAGGCTCAGTTCGTGGCCGCCAAGATGGATGGGCTTGCCCTTCTCATGGTGCGTCAGGCTGGCGAAGCCGGTCATCTGTACGGCTCGGTCTCGGCGCGTGACATTGCGGACGCCATTGAAGCCCAGGGCTTCAAGGTCGAGCGCAGTCAGGTCAATCTCGACCAGCCTTTGAAGGTGCTGGGCAAGACGATGGTGAAGGTCAGCCTGCATCCGGAAGTGTCGGTGCAGGTCGGCGTGACCATCGCCCGCTCGCAAGAAGAGGCCGAACGCGAAGCCAAGGCAGCCACCTCCGCCGTCAAGATGGCCGAGGAGTATCTGCAGGCCAGCGATGCCCAGGAAGAAGTCGAAGAGGCTGAAGAAGAAATCTAAGCCTTTCTTTCCGACGCTAAGCAATCAAAAGGCGGTTGGGGCAACCCAGCCGCCTTTTTTGCTTTTGTCTTTTCGACGTTGGAAATGGAGTTTTTCGGATGTCTCAATCCGTCATGGCCGGGCTTGACCCGGCCATCCACGATGTTCTTGCAACAAAGTCAGAAGACAAGACGCGGATGCCCGGCACAAGGCCGGGCATGACGATGTGAAGTGATGTTTGCAAATCATTTTGAAACGTAGAAGCGCCTCACTTACCCCAGCGGGCTTTCGGCGAACTGGGCCTGGATGTCTTTGATTTCATCCAACCCGGCTTCCAGGGCTTCGATGCAGTCGTGATCGAAGCGCGATCCCTTGGCGCCATGCAGGAATTCGAAGGCGGCTTCGGAGGTCCATGCGTGCTTATAGGGTCTGGCGCTGGTCAGCGCGTCGAAAACGTCGGCCACCGATATGATCCTGGCCTCGATGGGAATGTCGTCGCCCTTCAATCCCTTGGGATATCCGGAACCGTCGATGGCTTCATGATGGAAGGCCACGATATTGCGCAGGATCTGAAGGTGCGACAGCGTGTCCAGATTGAAGTCGCGGCGCATGGCGTCGATGATGGTGATGCCCTTGTCCACATGCTCGCGCATGATGGCGAATTCGCTTTCGGTCAGGCGGCCGGGTTTCAAGAGGATGGCGTCGGGAATGCCGACCTTGCCGATATCGTGCAAGGGGGCGAATTGATAGATATATTCGACGAATTCATCGTCGAAGCCATATTTGGCGGCAAGGTTCAACGCCGTCAGGCGGGAATAGCGGGCCATGCGGTCGAGATGGCCGCCGGTTTCGTCGTCTCTAAGGTGGGTGATCTCGCGGGCGGTTTTGACCGCGGCCTGCAACATGCGGATGGACTGCATGTCGTTGATGGCGAACAGGGCGATGGTTCGGGCGTAGGGCAGCAGTTGATGAACCACGACCGGACTGAAACAACCGGGCGTTTCGGAATTGAAGAAGAGAAAGCCGAACAGGTTGCCGCGATCAAAGATCGGAACAGTCAGGCTGGAACGAAAACCGTGCTTGATCAGGCGCGTACTGTGCACCGTGGGCGATGACTTGAAAACATCCAGATCGTCGACCACGCGCGGGCGCTTCTGGCGCACCACTTCGACTAGTGACGGAATGTCGTCCAGATTGGCCGTGTAATGGTCAAGAGGGCTGTCCTTAAGGCCAGAACGGATAAAGGTTTTCAAACGGTGGGTTTTCGCGTCGTACAAGGCGATGGCGATGCGCGTGACATCGGCCAGTCCAAGACCTTGGCGGATTTCGTCATGAATGCCGATCAGCCGCTGAACGGGGCTTTGCACTTCGTCCATCTCGAACGGGTCGCTTAAGAAGCGGGCCGTTCCGCTCTCAAGATTTCCTGTCAATCCGCCATTGTCCGACACGATCTTCCACCCCAGATAATTTGAACGAGAGTAATGTGAGAAATAGGCGGGCGGCAAGCCTGTCGTTGCGCTTTGGCAATATCCCCGTGTTCCTCGTTAGGAACAAGTCGATGACAGTTACGCCGCAACACGCATTTTGATAGTGTGCCGCGCATGCAGACACTCGATGCCAATAATGTCCGCCCGCTCAATCCCGCCGGAGAGGACAAGCCGTTGCGCTTTCGCGCTCCGCCCGCCAACCCCGAGGCCGAACAGTCTCTGTTGGGGGCCATTCTAACCAACAACAAGGCCTATGAACGGGTTTCCGAGTTTCTGGAAGCCAAGCATTTTTCCGACCCGATTCATGCCAGGATATACGAATCGATCGCCAAGCTGCTGGAGCGCGGCCAGTTGGCCAGCCCGGTCACGCTGAAATCATATCTAGAATCCGACGGCTTGCTGAGCGAAGTGGGCGGCTCGCAATATTTGGCCGCCTTGGCCCGCAGCGCCGTCACCATCATCAACGCCCATGATTACGGCAAGCTGATTTACGATCTGTATCTGCGCCGCCAGTTGATTGGCTTGGGCGAAGATATGGTGAACGAGGCCTTCGCCCCCGATCTTGACGTGTCGGCATCCGACCAGATCGAACAGGCCGAACAGAATCTGTTCGAACTGGCTTCGTCGGGCAGTTCCGAGGGGGGCTTCCAGGATTTCAACCGCGCCATGACGGAAGCCATCCGTCAGGCCGAGGCGGCCAACCAGCGCGAAGGCAAACTGTCGGGCGTGCCCACCGGTCTGGTCGATATGGATCAGAAACTGGGCGGCCTGCATTCCTCGGATTTGATCATCCTGGCCGGACGACCCAGCATGGGCAAAACGGCGCTGGCCACCAACATCTCGTTCAACGCGGCCAAAGCCTACCGGGAAGTGGTGGATGAATTCGGCAAGAAAAAGGTGGCCGACGGCGCCGTGGTCGCCTTTTTCTCGTTGGAAATGAGCGCCGAACAGTTGGCGACGCGTATTTTGTCCGAGCAGACGGGCATTCCATCGCACAAGATCCGCCAGGGCGAATTGTCGGGCGACGATTTTACCGCCCTGGTGGCGGCCAGCCAGGAATTGCAGCGGCTTAAGCTGTATATCGACGACACTCCGGCGCTGACCGTTTCGGCGGTGCGCACTCGGGCCAGGCGTTTGGCCCGCACGCATGGGCTGGGCATGATCGTTATCGATTACTTGCAATTGCTGCGCGCCTCGGCCGGTTCGAAACAGGAAAACCGGGTGCAGGAAATCAGCGACATCACCAGGAATCTGAAGGCTCTGGCCAAGGAACTGAATGTGCCGGTGTTGGCGCTGTCGCAGTTGTCGCGCGCCGTCGAACAGCGCGAGGACAAGCGCCCGCAATTGGCCGATCTTCGCGAATCGGGATCGATCGAGCAGGACGCCGACGTGGTGATGTTCGTCTTCCGTGAGCAATATTATCTGGAACGCGCCGAGCCGACGCGCCGCCCCGACGAGTCCGAAGACAAGTTCAACGACCGGCACGACCGTTATGTGAAGCGCATGGAAGAGGTGTGGAACACCGCCGAAGCCATCATCGCCAAGCAGCGCCACGGTCCTATCGGCACGGTGCGCCTGTTCTTCGACGGCAACACCACCAAGTTCAGCGATTTGGCCCAGTCCGATCACGTACCCGAGCATCATGAATAGCCAGGCGGCGGCGGGGGCCGTTCTCACCATCGATCTTGGGGCGCTGGCGAACAATTGGAACTGGCTTCGGAAGCGTTTGCGGATCGGCGCGGAACTGGCCAGCGTGGTCAAGGCCGACGGCTACGGGCTGGGGGCCTTGCAAGTAGGAGCGGCTCTGGCCAAGGCGGGGTGCAAGTCCTTCTTCGTGGCCCGCCTGGACGAAGGCATCAGCCTGCGCAAGGCGCTGGGCCGGGGCGAGCGCATTTTCGTTCTTGATGGCGTGCTGCCGGGTACGGCGTTGGAATTTTCCCACCACGACCTGATCCCGGTCTTGAACGAGCCGGGGCAGATCGCGGAATGGACGGCGAAGGCGGATGGCAAGTCAAAGGCCGCCCTGCATGTCGATACGGGCATGAACCGGCTGGGGCTTTCCTTGGCCGAGTTGGAGGCGCAGGCCCCACGCCTTGACAGGGCGGGCTTGTGTTTGCTGATGAGCCATCTGGCTTGCGCCGAGGAGAGCGAAAACCCCAAGAATGCCCAGCAGTTGGAACGCTTTAACCAGATGCGCCGCCTGTTGCCCCCTCTGCCCGCGTCGCTGTCCAATTCGTCGGGCGTTTTTCTGGGGGCTGACTATCATTTCGATCTGGTGCGGGCGGGGGTGGCGCTCTATGGCGTCAATCCTACCCCGGACCTGCCCAATCCCATGACGCAAGTGGTTCAACTGCAAGGAAAAATTGTCCAGGTTCGCGACGTTGACTTGCCGGAAACCGTTGGCTATGGTGCCACCCACAAGGTTAGCGGAAGGACCAGGATCGCGACCGTCGCCGTGGGCTATGCCGATGGTTGGCCGCGTTCATTGTCCAACCGGGGGTTCGGGGTTCTGGATGGGGTTCGCGTGCCTTTGGTGGGCCGCGTGTCGATGGACCTGATCACCTTCGACGTGACGGGGGTCCCGCAAGGGGCGGTACATCCCGGCGCTTTCGTCACCTTGCTGGGCGAAGGCGCTTCGGTGGACGAGGCGGCGGATGCTGCGGGGACAATCGGCTATGAGATTCTGACCAATCTCGGGCCGCGTTATTTCAGGCGGTTTGTGGGCGGATAGGATCATCTGGTGCTGGATTTTACAACCACCGTCGGACGCGTGATTTTGGCCTTCCTGATGGCGACGGGGCGGCTGGCCCTGTTTACCGTGAACGCGCTGTTCCATCTGTTTACCCCGCCTTTCTATCCGCGCCTGATCGTCAAGCAGATGGTCGATATCGGTTATTACTCGCTGCCGGTCGTGGGCCTGACCACTATTTTCTCGGGCATGGTGCTGGCCCTGCAAAGCTATACCGGTTTCGCCCGCTTCTCGGCCGAGGGCGCGGTGTCGACCGTGGTCGTGCTGTCGATGACCCGCGAATTGGGGCCGGTGCTGGCTGGTCTGATGGTGGCCGGGCGCATCGGCGCTTCCATGGCCGCCGAAATCGGCACCATGCGCGTCACCGAACAGATCGACGCCCTGGTCACGCTGTCGACCAATCCCATGAAATATCTGGTGGCGCCGCGCATTCTGGCGGGCCTGACCATGCTGCCGATTCTGGTGCTGGTGGGCGACATCATCGGTGTCTTCGGCGGCTATGTGATCAGCATCTACAAGCTGGGCTTCAATCCGGCCACCTATCTGACCAAGACCTACGACTATCTTGAATTCATGGACGTGTTCTCAGGCCTCGTGAAGGCCGCCGTCTTCGGATTCATCATCGCGCTGATGGGCTGTTACAACGGCTACAATTCCAAGGGCGGCGCGCAAGGCGTGGGTGCGGCCACCACCAACGCCGTCGTTTCGGCCAGCATCCTGATCTTGATCTTCAACTACGTCATCACCGAACTGTTCTTTGCCAGATGAGCACATCGCCCGAACCAAAAATCCAGTTGATGGATGTCCATAAGCGTTTCGGCCACAAGGTGGTGCTGGATGGTCTGAATCTGACCGTCGGCAAGGGCGAATCGGTGGTGGTGATCGGCGGCTCGGGAACCGGCAAGTCGGTCATGCTGAAATCGGTGCTGGGTCTGCTGACGCCCGAGAAGGGCAGCATCAAGGTCGATGGCGAGGAAGTGATCGGCCTGGGCCTGTCCGACCGCGAACGCGTGATGAAGAAGTTCGGCATGCTGTTTCAGGGCGGCGCTCTGTTCGACAGCTTGAAAGTGTGGGAAAACGTGGCCTTCGGCTTGATCCAGGGCCTTAAGATGGATCGGGCCAAAGCCCGCGACATCGCCTTCGAAAAGCTGGCTCAGGTGGGTTTGACAGCCGAGGTGGGCGAATTGGGGCCTGCCGAACTGTCGGGCGGCATGCAAAAGCGCGTGGGTCTGGCCCGCGCCATCGCCGCCAGCCCGGAAATCATTTTCTTCGACGAACCCACGACCGGCCTTGATCCGATCATGGCCGACGTCATCAACAACCTGATCGTGAAATGCGTGAAGGAATTGGGCGCTTCGGCGCTGTCGATCACGCACGACATGGCTTCGGCGCGCAAGATCGCGGATCGCATCGCCATGATCTACAAGGGCAAGATCATCTGGGACGGCCCGGTGGCCGACATCGACAAGGCCGAAAACCCCTATGTCGACCAATTCATCCACGGCCGGGCGGAAGGCCCGATCAAGATGGAAGTGAAGGTCTGAGCGCTCGATGGCCAAGGACACCTCCCGCTTCGTCTGCCAGGAATGCGGGGCGATCACTTCGAAATGGGCGGGCAAGTGCGAAACCTGCGGCGCTTGGAATTCCATCCTTGAGGAAAAAGCCGAAGCGGCGGTGCCCAAGGGCATCACCGCCAAGGGCGGCAAGCGCATCGATTTCGTTGACCTTGAAGGCGCGCCCGAAAATTTCGCCAGACGCCTGACCGGCATTCACGAGTTGGACCGCGTGGCGGGCGGCGGGTTGGTTCCCGGCTCGGCCCTGCTGGTGGGCGGCGATCCCGGCATCGGCAAATCGACCTTGTTGTTGCAGGCGGTGGCGCGCTTGGCCATGGGCGGCGCAACTTGCGCCTATATTTCGGGCGAGGAGGCCGTCGATCAGGTGCGGCTGCGCGCGCAGCGCCTGGGGCTTGAAAAGGCCAAGGTGCAATTGGCCTCGGCGACCAGCGTGCGCGACATCCTGGCCAGTTTGGATCAGGCTTCGACCCCTGACGTGGTGGTGATCGATTCCATCCAAACCGTGTACCTGGATACGCTCGATTCAGCGCCCGGCACGGTCTCGCAGGTGCGTTCGGCGGCGGCCGAACTGATCCGTCTGGCCAAGCGCAGGGGCTTCGTGCTGTTCCTGGTCGGCCATGTCACCAAGGAAGGCCAGTTGGCCGGGCCGCGCGTGCTGGAACATATGGTCGATACGGTTCTGTATTTCGAAGGCGAGCGCGGCCATCCCTATCGCATCTTGCGCGCCGTCAAGAACCGATTCGGCGCCACCGACGAGATAGGCGTTTTTGAAATGACCGACAAGGGCTTGATGGAAGTCGAGAATCCATCGGCCTTGTTCCTGGCCGAGCGCAGGGGCAACGTAAGCGGCAGCTGCGTCTTTGCGGGCGTCGAGGGAACAAGGCCCATGCTGGTCGAGATTCAGGCCCTGGTGGCGCCTTCCGGCCAGGGCACGCCCAGGCGCGCCGTGGTGGGATGGGACAGCGGTCGCTTGTCGATGATGCTGGCGGTTCTGGATGCAAGGTGCGGCATGTCCTTGTCGGGCAACGATGTTTACTTGAACGTGGCGGGCGGCTTGAAAATCACCGAGCCGGCAGCCGATCTGGCCTGCGCCGCAGCTCTTTTGTCCTCCGCCACCGACCGGCCGGTGCCAGCCGATCTGGTGGTGTTCGGAGAGGTGGGGTTGTCGGGCGAGGTTCGCCCCGTCGGCCAGGACGAGGCCCGCTTGAAGGAGGCCGCCAAGCTGGGCTTTGGCGCCGCCCTGATCCCCAGGCGACGGCGCAAGGCGCCGGGTGGCGTTCAGGGCATTTCGCCCCGGGAAATCGGCCATCTGGAAGATCTGGTCGCCTTGTTTCGCGAGGACAAGCCATGAACGGCATTCAGGCTTTGGATGCGGTGGTGCTGATCGTGCTGGCGGTCTCGGGCGTCTTTGCCTTCATGCGCGGATTCGTGCACGAACTTTTGTCGCTGGGCGGTTGGGCAGGGGCCATTTTTACGGCCATGTACGGGCTTCCCCATCTTCGCCCCATCGCGCGCGATTGGATCAGCCTGTCCTGGCTGGCCGATTTGGCGGCGGGCGGGGCGCTGTTCCTGGCCGCTCTGGTTCTTTTTTCCATGATCACCCATGCGATTTCGCGACGGGTGCGCGACAGCAATCTAGGCCTTCTGGACCGCACGCTGGGCTTCGGCTTCGGCCTGCTCAGGGGGGCAGCCATTGTTTGCCTAGCTTGGCTGGTTCTGGGCTGGCTGGTGGTTATCGATGACCAGCCCTCTTGGATTCGCGAGGCCAAGACACGACCTTTGCTGAAAATGGGCGCCGAGATACTGGTTTCTTTAGTGCCGTCCGGTTTGGACGAGGCCGAGAAAAACGCCAAGGCGGCGGCCGCCAAAGCCCAGGAAGCGGCTGAAAGCAAAGAAATGCTGGACCAGTTGCTGAAGCCCGGCCCCAATGCGCCGCCCGAGCGCGCCAAGGGCGGCTATGACGCCAAGGATCGAAGCGAACTGGACCGATTGATCAAATCCAAGCAATAATGCGTACCCCAGTCCCAGGAGTTGGAACCATGTTCCCGGCAAGCGACCCCGACAAGATGCACGAGGAATGCGGCGTATTCGGCATCTACGGCCATGCGAGTGCTGCCGCCCACGCGGCATTGGGCCTGCATGCGCTTCAGCATCGCGGCCAGGAGGCGGCGGGCATCGTCTCGTGCGAGGGCGAGCGTTTCTACACCCATCGCGGCCTGGGCGAGGTGGGCGAGAATTTCGCCGACCAGTCGGTGATCGGCACGCTTCTGGGTCATATGGCCATCGGCCATGTGCGCTATTCCACGGCGGGCGGCGCGCTGTTGCGCAACGTGCAGCCTTTCTTTGCCGAATTCGAGTTTGGCGGCCTGTCCATCGGTCACAACGGCAACCTGACCAACGCCAACCTGCTGCGCCGCGAACTGGTCAAGCAGGGCTGCCTGTTCCAATCGACCTCGGATACCGAGGTGGTGGTGCATTTGATCGCCAGAAGCCAGTTCTCGACCGTCGAGGACCGCATGGTCGATGCCCTGAAGCAGGTGGAAGGCGCTTATTCCCTGGTGGCGCTGACCGAGAATTCGGTGATCGGCGTGCGCGACCCGCACGGTTTCCGCCCGCTGGTGCTGGGCCGTTTGGACCAAGCCTGGATTCTGGCGTCGGAAACCTGCGCGCTCGACATCATCGGCGCCGAATATGTGCGCGACGTCGAAGCGGGCGAGATGGTGATCTTAAGCGAGCAGGGCATCAAATCGCTGCGTCCCTTCAACAAGGCGCCCAAGCGCTTTTGCATTTTCGAATACATCTATTTCGCCAGGCCCGATTCCGTGATCGAGGGCATCAGCGTCTATGACACCAGGAAGCGCATCGGGGCCGAATTGGCCCGCGAAAGCCATGTGCCCGCCGATGTCGTGATCCCGGTGCCCGATTCCGGCGTTCCCGCCGCCCTGGGCTACGCCCAGGAATCCGGCGTGCCGTTCGATCTGGGCATCATCCGCAATCACTATGTCGGGCGCACCTTCATTGAACCCACCGACGGCATTCGCAATCTGGGCGTCAAGATGAAGCACAACGCCAATCGCGCCCGCATCGAAGGCAAGCGCGTGATTCTGGTCGACGATTCCATCGTGCGCGGCACCACTTCGATCAAGATCGTCAATATGGTCAGGGCGGCTGGTGCCAAGGAAGTGCATATGCGTATTTCAAGCCCGCCCACCGTGAATTCATGCTTCTTCGGTATCGATACGCCCGAGCGTGAGAAGCTGATGGCGGCGCGCATGAACCTCGAGGAAATGGCGCGCCATATCGGGGTCGACAGCTTGGCTTTCATCTCGATCGACGGCCTTTACCGCGCCGTGGGGGCGGGACCGCGCGACGGCGAGAATCGCTCGTTCTGCGACGCCTGTTTCACCAGCGACTATCCGGTGCCTTTGACCGATCAAAACGGCGGCGAGGCGGCGCGCCAATATACGCTGCTTTCCGAGACAAGGTGATGGCGGGCAGGCTTCAGGGCCGCATCGCCCTGGTCACCGGGGCGTCGCGGGGGATCGGGCGCGCCGTGGCTTTGCGCTATGCGAAGGAAGGGGCGACGGTGATCGCCCTGGCCCGCACCCAGGGCGCGCTAGAGGAACTTGACGACGAGATCAAGCAACTGACCGGCCAGAACGCCGTTCTGGTGCCGATGGACTTGCGCGACGGCGACAAGATCGATCAGGTGGGGGCGGCGCTGTTCGAACGTTTCAAGCGCCTGGACGTGCTGGCGGGCATTGCGGGAGCTTTGGGCATGCTGGCCCCGGTGGGCCATATCGGCCTTAAGGAATGGGCCGAACCCATGGACGTGAACCTGACCGCCAATTGGCGTCTGATCCGCGCCATGGACCCGCTGTTGCGCATGTCGGACGCCGGGCGCGCCCTGTTCGTAACCTCGGGCGTTACCAAGGGCGTCTTTCCTTTTTACGCCGCCTATGCCGCTTCGAATGCGGGGTTGGAGCAGATGGTGCGCATCTATGCCGCCGAAGTGGGCGACATCACCAAGGTGCGGGCCAATCTGGTCGATCCCGGCATCGTGCGCACCCGCATGCGGGCCACCGCCTTTCCCGGCGAGGACCCAATGCAACATCCTGCGCCCGAGGAAATCACCGATGTTTTCGTCGATCTGGCCGAGGTCGCGTGCGACAGGTCGGGCGAGATCGTACGGGCAGGCGTTAGGCCTTAATTCCCCGCACGAGAGATACGGCATCGTCATTAGAAAATGATCCTTGACGAACCGCTAGTAATGGTATATTAACCATCCTATTACCGCCCTTATTGCGCCCAGGAAGGATCGCCGTCATGAAGCGAAGCCGCCTTTTTTGTTGACCAAAGGAGAACGACGATGAAGCCACGGACAACGCCGACGTCATTTGCCAGGCCAGGGCGGATAGGTTGGCTCAAAATCGTGGCCGACGCTCTGATATTTGGAAACCGATCCCCAGTTCTGGCCGAGCGGATAGTCTGGACTGGCCTTGGCTTCCGGCAGGTTGGGGTTGCACGGTTTGTAATTGTCCCAACGTTCGCGCAGCTTGTCTGGCGGCAATTGCCAGTCATCCTCGCCCAAGTCGTAGGGGTCACGCTTCTTGTCCCATTTGGGCGAGAAGTAGAACCCGCATTCAGGAACCCACATAAATCCTTCGCTGGCAATTGCGGGCGGACGATCCGGGGTGTTCTTTCGAAAGGAGGGCGCATGGAAAAACATGAATTTATATCGCGTAAATTCTTCTCCGGGCGTTTCAAAATGGTGGTCCTTCACAAAAAGCAAAACGAAGTTTCTGCCCGTGCCGACGATCCTGTAAAAGCCCTCGGCGGGATAGTTGTTGCCGTAGGTGATGCGGCCATCAGCGTGAAGGATCATGTAGTTGATGGCATGGTAGTTCTGCATGAAGGTCGGATACCATTTGCCTAGAAAGAATTTCATTCCCTGATTTTCGGGAATGAGAGGCCAGTGGGTGTCATAGGGCAGCCGCATCTCCTGGTCCTGGCACCATCCCCTGATGGGGTGGAGCGCCAAAGCAACCAAGGCCGCCCATAAACAGCAACGCAACGCGTATCTCACGTCATCTCCCTCCCGGCTTTGGCGGGAACGGCGTTGTTTGAAACCGCTTGAAGGAAAGACGATCAATCGCGCTACCGTAATTCGGAATAAAATTTCCAGCCCCAATTAGAAGCTGGTTTGTTCGGAAAGTACTTCGCCAGCTCATTCGGATCATCATGCTTTACAACCGGATTGCATTTTTTGTTGCTGTGCCAGAAGGCCAAGAGTTCGTTCTTACTCATGTTCCAGTGTTCTTCGCGGGTTTGGTTTCCATCCACGCCATCGCCGACCGGCTCGACAAAATTGTCAAGGCAATAGAAGAAATGCATGGCGAGCGGACGGTAATCAGGCGGCAGCTTGTCGCGGGTTCCAACGATTTCGGAAACACTGCCCGCCAAGATGACGAAACTGTAGCGGATGTCGGATATTTTATCGTCGGGATATGTGT
>JADGAX010000013.1 GCA_015231795.1 Alphaproteobacteria bacterium
ACTGGGCTATCTGTTGGCCGGGCTGCTGGGCGGCACAAATTTCTGGGCGCTGGCCTTGCAGGCGGGCTTGAACCAGATCGGCCCGAAATATCAAAACGATTGGCAGGAACTGAAACTGGACGGCGAGATCGGACCCAAGACCACCGACGCCTTTAATCGCGTCTCGGCCAGCGCCGGGCCAATGGCCATGGCCGAAGGCATCGGCAATTTCCTGGGATGGCTGTGAGAAGCTGTCCGCCGCTAGCAATCAGCCGCCAGCAAGCAAAACGGCCCCGGATTTCTCCGGGGCCGTTTGCGTTTTCGAAAGTGGGCGCAGCCGTTACTCGGCCGCGTCCTTGGTGCCGTCCAGCTTGGGCATGCCCACGCCGGTCATGCGTTTCAGCATGTCGTAGCGGCGCCTGAGCAACACTTCCGACTGCTTGACCATGTCGGCAAAGCGGGCGGGATTCTGGCGCTTGGTGGACTGGAAGCGGGATTCCAGCTTCATGTACTCGTCCAGCGACGCCGTGGGTTCGCCCGAGTCCAGGGTCATCGGCCCTTCGTCGGTGCCGAACTTCCTGGGATCGAAGCGGTACAGCGGCCAGTAACCCGACTTCACCGCCAGGATCTGCTGATCCAGGCCGGCGGCCATGTCATAGCCATGGGCGATGCAATGACTGTAGGCGATGATCAGCGACACGCCGTCATAGCTGGCGGCATCCAGGATGGCGCGCACCGACTGCTGGTCCTTCGATCCGAAGGCCACCGAGGCGACATAGACGTTGCCGTAGCTGATCGCCTGCATGCCCAGGTCCTTCTTGCCCAATGCCTTGCCCGCCGTGGCGAACTTGGCCGTGGCCGCCATCGGCGTCGATTTCGACGCCTGACCGCCGGTGTTGGAATAGACCTCGGTGTCCATGACCAGGATGTTGACGTTGCGGCCAGAGGCCAGCACATGGTCCAACCCGCCATAGCCGATGTCATAGGCCCAGCCATCGCCGCCGAAGATCCACACCTGCTTTTCGACCAGATAGTCGGCCGCCAGCAACAGGCGGGCCGCTTCCGGCGACGTCAGGCCCAGCAGCTTTTGCTTAAGCTGTGCGACCAACGCGCGCTGCTTGGCGATGCCAGCCTCGTCGTTCGCGCCGGGGTGCAGAAGCTCGGTCGCCAACTGCTCGCCGATCTGCGAGGCCAGTTGCTTGACCAGGATGCGCGCCTGCTGCGTATGGAAATCGACGGCCAGACGGAAGCCCAGGCCGAACTCCGCATTGTCCTCGAACAGCGAGTTGGCCCAGGCGGGGCCGCGTCCATCGTCGTTGGCGCAATAAGGCGTGGTCGGCAGGTTGCCGCCATAGATCGACGAACAGCCCGTGGCGTTGGCGATCAGGGCGCGGTCGCCGAACAACTGGGTGACCATCTTGATATAGGGCGTTTCGCCGCAGCCGCTGCAAGCGCCTGAGAATTCGAACAAGGGCTGCAACAACTGCGTCGCCTTGACGTTGGTGAGCTTCAAGGCGGTGCGATCGACTTCGGGCAATTCAAGGAAGAAGTCGAAATTCTTCTTCTCGGCTTCCATGATTCCCATCTGCGGAACCATCGCCAGCGCGAAGCGCTCGGGATTCTGCTTGTCCTTGCCGGGGCAGACCTTGACGCACAGCGAGCAGCCGGTGCAATCCTCGGGCGCCACCTGCAACAGATAGGCGGCGTCCTTGAATTCGGTGCCCTTGTAGGTCATCGACTTGAAGCTGGCGGGCGCGCCCGACATCAAGGCGTTGTCGGCCACCTTGGCGCGGATGGCGGCATGCGGGCAAACCATCACGCACTTGTTGCACTGAATGCACAGGCTGGTTTCCCAGACCGGCAGTTCGTCGGCTAGGCTTCGCTTTTCGAAACGCGCCGTTCCGATCGGCCAGGTGCCGTCGGGCGGGAAGGCGCTGACCGGCAACAGATCGCCTTTGCCTTCCAGCATGACGGCGGTCACGGTCTTCACGAAGTCGGGCGCATGATCGGGCACCGAGGGTGGCAGGTCGTGATCGGCCGTGGCCAAGCCGTGCACCGGCATCTGTTCCAGATGGGCCAGAGTGGCGTCGACGGCTTCGAAGTTCTTCTGAACCACTTCGTCGCCCTTGCGGCCATAGGTCTTTTCGATCGCCTTCTTGATCTGGCTGATCGCCTCGTCCCTGGGCAGAACGCCGGACAGGGCGAAGAAGCAGGTTTGCATGATCGAGTTGATGCGCGATCCCATGCCGGTCTTCTGGGCCACTTCATGGGCGTCGATGACATAGACCTTCAGGTCCTTGTCGATGATCTCCTGCTGCACGCTTCTGGGCAACTTGGCCCACACTTCGTCCTTGCCGTAAGGCGCGTTCAAAAGCAGCGTTCCCTTGGGGGCGGCATATTGCAGCACGTCATACTTCTCAAGGAAGACGAAGTGATGGCAAGCCAGGAATTCGGCCTGATGGATCAGGTAGGGCGATTGGATGGCCCTGGGGCTGAAGCGCAGGTGGGAAATAGTGACGGCGCCCGACTTCTTCGAGTCATAGACGAAGTAGCCCTGGGCATACAGGTCGGTATTGTCGGCGATGATCTTGATCGAGTTTTTGTTGGCGCCAACGGTGCCGTCGGAGCCCAGGCCGAAGAACACGGCGCGGGTGACGTCCTTGGGGTCGAATTCGAAGTGGGAATCGACGGCCAGCGACAGATGCGTGACATCGTCGGTGATGCCAACCGTGAAGTGGCGCTTCGGTTCGGGCTTGGCCAACTCTTCGAAGATGGCGCGCACCATGGCGGGGGTGAATTCCTTGCTGGACAGGCCGTAGCGCCCGCCGATGATGGTCGGGTTCAGCTTGGTGCGGCCTTCCGCGCGGGCCTCGGCCAGGGCCGACAGCACGTCGCAATACAAGGGTTCGCCGACCGATCCCGGCTCTTTGCAGCGGTCGAGAACGGCGATGGTCTTCACCGACTTGGGCAGGGCGTCGATGAAATGCTTGATCGAGAAGGGACGGAACAGGCGCACTTTCAGCACACCCAGCTTCTCGCCATGCTGGTTCAGCCAGCCGATGGTCTTGTGAACCGTTTCGGCGCCCGAACCCATGACGATGACCACGCGCTCGGCCTGGGGATGGCCGTGATATTCGAACAATTGATATTGGCGGCCGGTCAGATGGGCGAATTTGTCCATCTCGGCCTGCACCTGATCGGGGGCCTTGAGATAGAACTGATTGCGCGCCTCTTGTGCCTGGAAGAAGGTGTCGGGATTGGCCGCCGTGCCGCGCACCTTGGGGGCGTCGGGGTTCAGCGCGCGCTTCCTGTGATCGGCCACCAGTTCGGGGTCGATCATGGCTTCCAGAACGGAATCTTCCAGATATTCGATCTTGGCTACTTCGTGCGAGGTGCGAAAGCCGTCGAAGAAGTGCAAGAAAGGCAGGCGCGTCGACAGCGTCGAGGCATGCGCGACCAGCGCCATGTCGTGGGCTTCTTGCACCGAACCCGAGGCCAGCATGGCGAAGCCGGTCTGGCGGGTCGACATCACGTCGGAGTGATCGCCGAAAATGGACAACGCGTTGGTGGCCAGGGTGCGCGCCGAAACATGCATGCAAAAGCTGGTCAGTTCGCCAGCGATCTTATACATGTTGGGGATCATCAGCAGCAGGCCCTGCGAGGCCGTGAAGGTGGTGGACAAGGAACCCGCCTGAAGCGCGCCATGCACGGCGCCGGCAGCACCTCCTTCAGATTGCATCTCGACCACGTCGGGGACCACGCCCCAGATGTTCGTGCGCCCGCCCGCTGACCATTCGTCGGACAGCTCGCCCATGGTCGAAGAAGGCGTAATGGGGTAAATGGCGATCACCTCGCTCAAGCGATGGGCGATCGAGGCGCAGGCTTCGTTGCCGTCCACCGTTACCATGGCGGGCGCATTCTTTCCCGCGGCAGTCTTTGCCGCGCCAGTCTTGGCAGGGGGCGTCTTCGTCTTGGGCATGGATTCCGCACTCCATTATCGAATTGTCATGATGCGGTGCCGCAAAGACGCCGCGAACGACCGCAGATTAGGCGATGTATTTCGCATGTGCAACCTGATTTTGAAACAATACTGCTTATTTCTGGGAAATCATGGTAATAAAGTTGCGCTGCGGTGCGAAATGACGTCGCCCGGCCCATCCCATGTAGTAATTCGATCTCGGCCATGACAGGCCTGCATGCCAAAAAATAATGAAAAGTGATATATTACAGACGGGTAGATGTGATCCCACCTCTGGCAAAGGAGGGTAGCCATGTCAACCAAGACGTTAGAGAAAACCGGCAAGGCGCCGGTTGGCAAGGCAGGGGCGGCCAAGGCCCCCGTGTCTTACGAGTACCCCAGCGGCTGGCTGTTCGAAGGTCTGGCCGATTTCGACCGGATGTTCGATTCCTTCATGGGTGGCCTGCCAATGCTGCGGGATATGGAACGTTCGCTGGCGGCTCTGCCAAAAATGGATGTGGCGGAGACCGAAACCGGGTTCGAAGTGACGATTGATCTGCCTGGTATGGACGAGGCCGACGTCAAGCTCACTCTGAAGGACGGTCTTTTGACCATCGAGGGCGAGAAAAAGTCCGAAACCCAGGAAAAAGGAAAGGATAAGGAATATCACCGCGTTGAGCGGCACCACGCGACCGTCATGCGCAGCCTAAGGTTGCCCGAAACGGTCGATGCGGACAAGATCACGGCCCGCATGGAAAAGGGCGTGATGACTGTTTCGCTGCCCAAACTTCCCGCCGCCGCCCGGGAACCCCGCAAGATCGAGGTGAAAGGCACGTAACTGATGCAGCTTGATAGCCGTTTTGCCAGCGGCCCGGCCCAGCCCGCCGGGCCGTTTGGTTTTGTTGGACTACGGCGTGGGAACCCTTAATACTGTTTTGCATTAATCGTGACCGATTAATGCAAGCCTCAATCGCCGGGCGGGATGCTCCGCATCCCTTGGCTCCCGCGCCATTGGGCGCGCGCGAGCCTTGCTCGCGTCCAAGCGGCAATAAGTTAAGCACTTTGCCGCTTGGTATTAATGCACGCTTAGGCTGACCTGGGCATAGCGCCAAGCGCCGGGGCGCAGCGGCTTGGCCGAGGCGACATAGATCGAATGCAGCGTGCCCTCGATATTATGGCTCCAATAATCGAGGAATTTGTGCAGTTCCGGATAGTCGGGGGCGTGGTCGTATTCCTGCCAAACATAGCTTTGCAGCACATTGGGGTGATCGGGCAGGTGATAGAAGATTTCGGCCGTGGTCAGGCGGTAATCTTTCAGCATCAGGTCGAACTCGCGCATGGCACCCTCCTTATGGGCAATGCTTGCCGGGAGGAAATTGCCGATCCGCTTTGAAATGAAAGGCGTTTCGGGTTCCGGCAGCGTTCTAGCCATGGTTCTTGCAACCCTTGGGCCAAACCGTCCAAAATCGCTAACATGAAAAGCTCGGGCTTGCAGCCAAAGGGCAAGCGCATTATGTTGCGCGCTCCTCTGTGTTGGGGCGTAGCCAAGTGGTAAGGCAGCGGTTTTTGGTATCGCCATTCCTAGGTTCGAATCCTAGCGCCCCAGCCAATGTTTTCAATGGCTTAGAGAAAGACAGAAAATTTGGCCCGGATTTTTCGGGATAATTTGGGGCCACTTAAGATTGCTTGGTGACCATCTGAATCCAGTTGAAACAGCCTAAACCAGCTTCGACAGGCACGACGGAACCTTCATGGCGACGGTTTGCATCGCAGCCGCTCTTGCCTGCTTCCTCAAGTGAGTCTTGCCTTAGTCCTAACCTACCGTGCCGTGCCAAAAAACAAAGCATCACGTTCCAGGGGCTGAGGCATGTTCCCACACCGGCGCCGAAAGCACCAGCCTGACCAAATCGGCCTGGGTTGCTGCGCCTGTCTTTCCGAAAACGGATTGCAGATGCGTTTTTGCCGTCGGGATTGAAATGTTCATATTCGCCGCGCAGGCATCGAGCCGCTCGCCCCTGGCAATCAAGGCGGCCAATTCGACCTCGCGCGGTGTCAGGCCATAGAGGCGCTGAAGCAACTCCAACATCGTTTCCTGCGGACGGTCAGGATCGGTGATGTACAAGGCGGCCACAGGTTGCGGCAAGGCGATCTGCTTTCCTGCCATTTCATTCCGATGAAGCGAGGCGATGCGCAGGAATAGAGGGGTGCCCGCCTGGCGGGTTATGGCTAGCGCCTGATGAGGCTTGCTGCCATCCACGGCACAAGCGA
Source organism: Alphaproteobacteria bacterium (assembly GCA_015231795.1). Lineage (NCBI taxonomy): Bacteria > Pseudomonadati > Pseudomonadota > Alphaproteobacteria > Alphaproteobacteria bacterium. Next base: position 6,206 of record JADGAX010000013.1, read on the forward strand.
TGGCCGATCTAAGAGCTTCCGAAGCATCTGATGTATTGCCCCAAAGCCTTCCGTGATTGAACAACAATCCGTCTCCGGCTTCAAGAATGCGCTGCGCAGCCGTGTTCGCATGCAGTAAATGACTTTGCGCATCCGCGATGGCCAGCCCCATCGGCATCGTGTTCAGCACTTCGAGGGCGGCCCACTTCTCCTGCTCCAGCCTGAGAAACTGCACAACCAAACGGATGGCCCGCCTGAGATGCGGGACCAGTCGTCCCATGCGCCGCAAATCGCTCTCATCAAAAATTGCATCTTGGCGTCTGCGGTAGAAGCCAACGGCGGACATGGTTGTTTCATCGACGAAGGAAACGCCCAAAGTGTATCTAAGCCCATTGGGGATCAGACAATCCACGGCCATTGGCGAACGGTCAAGCTCGTCATGGGGCATGACAAGATAATCCGAAAAGGGCCGACCGGGGTTTGCCATGCTGTAGAGCACACGTAAATCCGTTTGGCCATGCTGGATCGCCTTGGCAAGCTGGTCTGGATTGAGATTGTACAGGGCGCTGTAGACGCCGTTGGCCACCTGCGCATCGGTGATGATGATCGATGCCGCCTTGGCGTCGAACGCATTGGCGCAGACGTTTAAGAACTCCTGCCAGCGCGAGGAATCGGTGATGGCTTCGTAAAGAAGCTCGATGGCGCGTTCAAGCACCATATCCGGGGGGCTGTCCATGGCTGTCATGATGCTCTACCTATTCAATCCTCTTCCTGGTAAGGCCGGTTGCGTCCATTTCCCACACCGGTGCCGAGAGGACCAATCTGACCAGGTCGGCCTGGGTGGCGGCGCCGGTTTTCGAGAAGATCGATTGCAAATGGGTTTTGGCCGTCGGCTTCGATATCTTCATTCTTGCCGAACAATCGTCAAGCCGTTCGCCTTTTGACAGGGCCGCCGCCAGTTCGACTTCACGCGGCGTCAGTCCGTACAGACGTTGCAGAAGCTCGAGCATCGTTTCTTGGGGACGGTCGGGATCGGTGATATACAGAATGGCCAGCGGCTGCTCGAGGGATATGATGCAGCCCTCAAAGCTGTCCTGGCGTAGGGAGCCTATACGTAGCAGCAACGGAGAACCTTCCAGCCGGGGCAAGGTGATGCCCTGAGGCGTGTGGCCGTCAATTGCCGCGCGGATTGCCTGCTTCAATTTCGAGGTGCTATCGGAATCCGAACCCCATAGAAGATTGTGCCTGACCAACAAACCGTCCTTGAGACCGAGAATCTCCCTGGCGGCGAGATTGGCATGCTGGAGATGGGCCTCGGCATCGGCGACCAGAATGCCAAGCGGCATGGTGTCGAGAACGCTCATGGCCGCCCATTTGTCGCGTTCGAGTCGCATAAACTGCGTAAAGAGACGTACGGCGCGGCGGAGATGGGGAACCAACTTTCCTAGTTTTGCGACTTCCCTCTCGTTAAATACTCTGTCTGAGGGAGAGCGGAAAAAAACGAAACCGGAGTTGACTCCGTCCTGCGGCAGATGCACGCCCAGGGAATATTCGATGCCGTTTGGGCGCATTACCTCGGTAAACAGACGGGACCTGTCGAAATGCGCCTGGGGAAGTTCCAAATGATCGGAAAGCGGTCGCCCCGGATTTTCTTTCCATAATGGCAAACGCGGGTCTTCGGCGACATAGTCCATGAACCGCACGAGCAACCCCGGATCCAGCTTGTAGAAAGCGTTGAACAGCCCGCTTGACCAAGTAGGATCAAGAATATTGATCGAGGCGGAACTGGCGCCAAACACTTTGGCGCAGCTCTCCAGAAGCGGTTCCCATTTGGTGGAATCGGTAACCGCTTCGTACAAGAGATCAATGATCGGTTCCAATTCGCTGGAACCGTCCGTTTTGCAAGCAAGTCCCTCCATGATGCCCTGCCTCCCGCTTGCGGCCATTGCATCAGCTAACGGTCCTGCGGGGCGCGCGCACAGCGCCTGTTGCTCTTGTCGGTCGGCAATTGTTCCCGCTTTGACCGTATAACCCTCTCATAGAGAATTCACTGCGTCTACGGAAAGATGATTATCTTTCGATATTTTGTTGCCATATTCAAATGCGTTGTAATTTCTCCCGGCGCATATCAACTGGGGGGCTCAACCCCACAAGAAAAATAGGGATTATTTGTTCTATCGAGAAAAAATATTTTTCAAACTCATACGTTCGAACGATGGCTGCTTGCAAAAGATTTGGTCTTCTTGCATGCGCGATAAATTCAACTCCCCTCGTAGCGGGGTAAAAAAGCGCAGGGAGAGGGTTGCCGCCAGATAACTGTAAACATTCAGGGCGGAAATGAAAAAAGCATTTAACACGGGAGACGGCGTAGAATCTGGAGGAAGTATTAGGACCGGCGCCTCGTCGCAAACAGGAGCCGCCGTTGGCGTTCCCTCGTCTCAACTTTTGCTTTCGGGGGAGTATCAGCGGCTTGGTCCGGACCTGCTTTTGCAAAGCCCGAACGGCGAGCAGTTCCTGATCCGAGATTTCTTTGCCACCGAAACGCCGCCTGACCTGGTCAGCGCGGACGGTTCCGTCATTCCGGGCGAGTTGGCTGTCAGGCTGGCTGGCTCCCTGACTCCTGGACAATACGCCCAGGCGGGAGACATCCCGGCCAAACAGCCGATTGGTCGCGCCGACGCTTTGTCCGGGGACGTGACGGTTGTTCATGCCGACGGCAGCAAAAACCAGTTGCACAAGGGTGACGCGGTCTTCCAAGGCGACGTGCTGCAAACACTCAAAGGCGCCGCTATCGGCCTCGTCTTCATGGATGGCACCACTCTTGCACTTGGCGGCAACGGGCGACTTGTGCTCGACCAGATGGTCTTCGACCCTGCCACGCAAATTGGAAGGTCATCCTTCTCGCTTGTTCAGGGCAGCTTTTCCTTCGTCTCGGGCCAGATCGCCAAATCGGCGCCGGATGCCGCGTCGCTCAAAACCCCGGTGGCCACCATCGGCATTCGCGGGACCATGGTGGCGGGAAGTTTCACGCCAGAGTCTGGGTTGGTCACCGCTCTGCTTCCGGAGGGAAACAGTACCGGCGAATTCACGATCACCACGGCGGCAGGAACCACCACCAACAATCAAAACTTTGGCGCCGTGCATGTTGCCAACTTTTTTGCGGCTCCCTCAAGCGTGGTGCAGGTCAGCAAGGGCCAGATCGCCAACAGTTTCGTGGAAGTCTTAAATGCGGTGACGAGCGTCAGCGCGCCACAGGCCGCACGAAGCTCCGCCGAACAGATTTTGCAATTGGCTCCACAGGCGCCTCAATTCCAACAAGAGCAGGTCGGACCGAAAGCCGGTCCTGTATCCGGCATTCCGGACGCCAAGGGGGGTGGCGCAGCCGTCCAGCCGTCTGGCACTCAGCCTGCTTCAGCTTCCCAGGCAGCGGAAACCGTCGAGGGGGTGTTCCAGGCGAAGGCCGTGGAAACGGGAGGATTGGCCAAGGGGATCGATGCCAGTTTCGCCGCGGCTGCCCAGGCGGCCATTCTAACCGCCGTTCAGCAGGGAAAGCCAGTGGAATCGGCACTGCAAGCGGCCATGGCGGCATCCCAGGCCTACAGCGATGCCAAGGCTCAGGGCGCTTCGACCGAAAATGCCCTTGGAGCAGCCGCCAGCGTCGCCCAACAGACCGGTGTGCTGACAGCGACGCCTTTCGTTTCAACCACGCCAGCCACCACCAGCCCCCAAACGACCGCACCAGTTTCAGCGCAGACTGCGGCAACGTCCGCTGCACAAACATCAACACAGGCCGCCGCTAGCCAGACATCGACCGCAACGCCAGCGCAAACCGTTACGACAGGCTCGCAAGCAACCAGCGCCATCGACGCAACCGCTTCAACCTCCTTCATTCGGGTCACGCAGACATCTGTCGACACCTCCACCGCTTCAAGCCCGACCACGACAAGCGCGACGACGCAGACCGCATCCGCATCGACGGCCTCATCGCCGACAACCACCACCTCGTCCAGCACGACAGGCAGCAGTTCCAGCAACAACGACAACAACGCAACGACGTCTAGCCAGACAACGACCGCCCCTGTGAATTACACCTATTCCGGCAAGGCCATCGACGGCTATATCTCGGGCGCTACCGTTTTCCTGGACGCCAATGGTAACGGGACCTGGGATACCGGCGAATCAAAAACGACCACCGACGCATCTGGCAACTTCTCCCTCTCCAGCACAGGCACGACAGGATCGCTGGTGATCGAGGGCGGTACGGACCTTTCGACCAACAGCGCCTTCACGGGGTCGATGAGCGCTCCCATCGGTTCCAGCGTCATTACGCCGCTGACGACCTTGATCGACCAGATGATGTCCAGCGGCATTAGCGAAACGGAAGCGAAGGCGAAGCTGGTGACGGCGCTGGGCATTCCTTCTTCGGTCGATCTAAAGACCTTCGACCCCATCGCTGGCAGCTTCAGCGGAGCGCAGACAAGCGAAGCCGCAAGCGTACTGGCCGCCGCCGTCAAGATCCACAATACCGCCGTACAGGTTGGATCGGCGCTGAGGGGGGCCAATTCCAGCCTGTCCGCCGCCGGGGCAACCGGTTCCGTTTACAGCGCCCTGGCTGACCTGCTTTCCACGTCGTCAAGCGCCGTAGATCTTAGTTCGTCGAACTCGACGGCGCTGGGCAACCTGATAGACAATGCGGCCATATCGGCGGGCCTTGGCGGCAGCAGCTTCATCGTCAACGCCAAAAGCAATATTTCCCAGATGATCGCGGCGGCCAACAGCCAGATCGATGGATTGAGCGGTTCCGGCGCGTCGCTGGTCGATTCCATCGCCCGCATCGCCTACGTGGCACAGGGGGCGGCGGATACGATCAAGGCTGCGGTCAGTGGCGGCAATAGCGCCAATCTGGTCGCGCAGTTCACCGGAGACGCTTTTGCCACAAGGATGGAAGCGGCGGCAAGTTCCATCGGCGTCATCAACCCAAACTTGGCGGCGACGGACGGCAATGACGTTCTGACCGGAACTTCGGGCGGCGACATCATCCGCGGTCTTCTGGGCAATGACTTCATATCCGGCATGGAAGGCGCCGACTTTCTCTATGGCGGACCCGGGGCGGATACGTTGATCGGCGGCGACGGATCGGATCAACTTACCGGCGGACTTGGCGTCGATTCCTTCATGTTCAGCCTGTCCGACACGGGATTGGACACGATTGCCGATCTGTCGGAACTGGAGCGGATTTTCTTTTCCGACCTTGAGCTTGAAGGAATCGTCAGCGAAGGAAGCGGCGATGCGACCGCAGGCGCCGTTCAGGTCCAATGGAGCGACAGCGGATTCACGACAGTCCATGTCGGAACCGGCGACGGCATTTACGATATCAGGCTGACCGACGAGGATGGCGGCTGGGAAGATATCACCCGCTGGGGGATCGCCGACGGCCAGTTGCGGGTTCTGGCAACACCGGTTCTTGAAGGTGGGCGAACGGCAAACTTCACCGAGGGCGGCGATGCGGTTCCGGTCGCCCCTCACCTGATCGTCGCCGATAACGACAGCCCCCTTCTTGCGGGCGCTACTGCCACCATCGTTCAAGGCTATGCCGCCGGACAGGATATGCTGTCTTTTACCCAGACGGCCAACATCTCTGGAAGCTACAACGCCCAGAATGGCGTTCTGACTCTTTCCGGCCAAGCAACGCTGGCCGAATATCAGACGGCGCTGCGCTCCGTTCTGTTCGACAACGAATCACAAGATCCGGCGGCGGACCAGACCAGAACCATCAACATCACCGTTAGCGATGGCGTAAGGACAAGTCAGCCAATTTCCTCCACCATATCTTTAACCGCGGTCAACGACGCGCCGCAACTTGATAGCGGCGCCCTTCTGATCACCATGGACGAGGACGGCGAGCATAGCGACAATTTCACAGCAACCGATCCCGACAGCGCAAGCCTTGTATATTCCGTCGCCGTCCAGGCTGCTCATGGTTCGGTCATTTTGGATTCGGTCACGGGAGACTACACCTACGCGCCGCAAGCGAACTTTTTTGGTCAAGACAGTTTTGTCCTTCAGGCAAGCGACGGGCAAGGCGGCACAGCGTCGATGGCCGCCAGTGTCGCCGTATCCGCCATTGACGACGCGCCGGTTCTCGATATCAACCAGGGTCTGGCGACGACCGGCGGACAAAGTCTGGTTTTGACGACGGCGCTGCTGTCCGCTCATGACATCGATACGCCGACCAGCTCACTGTCTTACATCCTGACCGGGTTGCCGGAACACGGCGCGATCATGCGAGGCGGCGCATCCCTTTCGATTGGCGAGAGCTTCACCCAATCCGAACTGGCCTCTGGCCTTGTCTCTTATGTCCATGACGGCGGCCAAACAACAAGCGATGGCTTCGGCTTCGCGCTTTCGGACGGAGTCAGCACGCTTGCCCCGGCAAACGTTGCCATCACCATTGAGGGCGGTTCCGGCCAGGGCGGAGAACAGGGCGGCGGCAGCGAGCCGGGGGTGGCTGAGTTCCAAGACACCATGAGCGGCTACCGCCTATCCGCATCCATGCAGATCCTGACGGTCACGGATCTCGATTCCAACAACGGCAATGACAGCGCCGCCGGACTTGCAGACATCACCACCTTGAGTTTCGCCAACGGCGATATCGCCGTCTCGGCAGTGACCGTGGGTGACACAAAGGTCAATACGACGACAAGCAGCAACCAGTTTGGCGCGTCCGTAAAGGCACTGTCGGACGGCGGGTACGTCGTTGCCTGGGCTGGGTCAAGCACAGCGCAGGCAGCGAACGGGATATTCCTTCAGCGTTACGACGGACAAGGCATTCCTCAGGGCGGCGAGGTGGCGGTCTACACTGTTGGCTACACCAACAACACATACGAATGTTCAGTGGCTGGGCTGGAAGATGGCGGGTACATCGTCGCCTGGAAAAATGATGGCAACAGGATCAGCGCCAGGCGTTATGACTCCGACGGCATTGCCCAGGGTGGGACGATGAGCCTTGGCGCCTGGACCGGCGGAGGACAATGGCATCCAGATGTCGCAGGCCTGGAGGGCGGTGGATTCGTTGCAGTCTGGAACAGCTACCTGCAAGATGGGTCAGGGCAGGGAGTTTACGGGCAGGCATTTAGTTCCGGTGGTGCGGCGCTGGGAGACGCCTTTCGGATCAATGCCACGACGTCAAACGACCAGTGGTACGCATCAGCAGCCCCTCTGACAGGCGGCGGATTTGCGGTGGCTTGGCAGAGTCAGTACGAGGTTTATGGTCGGATCTACGATGCGTCCGGCTTGCCGATTGGCACAGAATTTCAGGTCAACACTTACACGGCCAATTATCAAAGCATGCCTTCAATTGCTAAGTTGCAAAATGGCGGCTTCGTCGTAACTTGGCAGAGTCAAGGGCAGGACGGTTCTGACTACGGTATTTATGGACAAGCCTATAACTCTGAAGGCATTCCCCAGGGAGCCGAATTCCGAGTCAACACGGCGACGGTAAACGCACAAATAAATCCTTCAGCCACAGGCCTTGCCGGAGGGGACTTTGTCGTCACTTGGCAAAGCATTGGACAAGACGGTTCCGGCTATGGCGTCTATGCGCAGCGTTTCACAGCGGACGGGCAAGCCGTTGGCAATGAGTTTCAGATCAACACCTATACATCCTACCACCAGCAAGCGCCGTCGGTCTCTGCATTGCCGGATGGCGGTTTCGTTGTGGCTTGGCAAAGCTCTGGTCAAGACGGCTCGGGCGATGGCGTCTACGCACGGCGTTTCGACGCCAATGGCAATGCAAGCGAGTTGGTACTGACAGCCGGGGGGCTGGACGACACGCTAAATATCGGCACCGGGCTGCGCAGCATCGATGGCGGCGCTGGAACAGACACCGTAATTCTGTCTAACGAGAACCATGCACTAACTGTTTCTCACGTCGAATCCGTCGTCGGCGGCAGCGGCGATGACGCCATCACGTTGGGTGCGGCTTTGGCATCAGGCGCCATCGACCTTGGCCAGGGCACGGATCGGCTTGTTCTATATGGGGGCGCCAACAGCCTTACCGTCAGCAACACGGAATTCATCACCGGCAACAGCGGCGCAGACATCATCACCTTGGGGGCCGCCCAGGCAGTCGGCACCATCGACCTGGCGGGCGGCATCGACCGTCTCTATCTGGCGGATGGCGGAAATACGCTGACCATTCTGGCCGTGGAATCCGTCATCGGCGGTACCGGCGACGATTCCGTATCCATTGGTGGCGGCCTGCAAGGCGGGTTCTTCGACCTTGGCGGCGGAACCGATGTGCTAAACCTTTCCGGTGCCGCGACCATAAATATAGCCAATGTCGAAACCATCAATGGCAGCTCAGGACTTGATTTCATCACATTGACCACCGCGCAAAGCCAGGGATTAATCGATCTGGGCGCTCATTCTGGATCGGGCGATTCCCTCCAGCTTGCCGATGGCGGCAATATTCTGACCGTGAAGAACACGGAAAACATTTTTGGGGGTTCCGGCAACGACGCCATCATTTTGGGAACGATTCTCGCCTCCGGAAGCTCCAATCTAGTCGATCTCGGAGACGGCACGGACGCTCTGACGCTTGCCAACGGCGCCAATTATCTCAACGCTAGATATATCGAGACCATTATCGGCGGAACCGGTAACGACAACGTCACTTTGTCGATTGCGCAGAGCGAGGGGTTGATTGATCTTGGCGCAGGCACGGACAAGCTGACGCTCGCGGCTGGCGGCAATGCGTTGACCGTGAGAAACACGGAAACCATCACCGGCGGCAGCGGCAACGACGCCATCGCGCTGGGAACCGCAATGACCACCGGCTCCATCGACATGGGGGCGGGAGCGGACGTTCTAACGCTGGCCAATGGCGGCAACGCCCTAACCGTCAGGAATTCTGAAACGATCATCGGCGGCACGGGCAACGACGTTCTAACGCTCGGCATCGCCCAGACATCTGGCGCTATTGATCTTGGAGCCGGAGGGAACAAGCTGACTCTTGCTGCGGGAGTCAATGTCCTGACCGTCAGCAACGCCTATAGCATCGTCGGAAACACGCACGGAGACGTCATCACGCTGGGCGCTGCCCAGTCTTCGGGCACGATCAACCTAGCGGGCGGAACCGATCAGCTGTATCTGGCAGATGGCGGCAATACCCTCACCGTTTCCTATGTCGAAACGATAACAGGCGGAGCCGGAGATGATGTCATCACGCTGAGTGCAGCGACGCCTGCATCCCTTGTTGATCTTGGAGGCGGGACCGACCGGTTGGCCCTTTACAGTGGCTCCAACCACCTAGTTGTCAGAAATGTCGAGACCATCACCGGCGGCAGCGGCAACGACCAGATCGTGCTGGATACTGCCCAAGCATCCGGCGCCATCAATCTGGGTTCTGGAATCGACATGCTGACCCTGGCCAACGGCGGCAACACGCTGACCGTCACCGCCACTGAAACCATCACCGGAGGCAGCGGAGCGGATATCATCACCCTGGGCGCCGCGCAATCTTCCGGCATTATCGATTTGGGGGGGGGCGCTGACCGGCTGGTCCTGGCGAATGGGGCCAATAGCCTGAGCGTCAGAAACGTCGAAACCATCACCGGCGGCGCCGGCAACGACACGGTAACCGTTATGGCAACGCTTGTTTCCGGAAGCATCAATCTGGGGGCGGGAACTGATACGCTTGTAATAAACGGAACCGGCTCCAGTTCGATTGAGGTCACAGGCGTTGAAAACGTTATCCTTAATGACAACTACGCTCACTTCATCAACTTGGCTGCCGGCTCTGCCGTTTCCATGATCGGGGGAAGAGGAAGCGACACGTTATACGGCAATGCAGGAAACGATACGCTCACAGGCTATTATGGCGCCGATACCCTGAAAGGCGGCGTCGGCAATGACGTTCTGGTTGGCGAATTGGGTCCAGGCTACTCGGTTGCGGACTCGGCAATCGACATCGCCTTGTTCTCGGGAGATGCCTCGAACTACACCATCAGCGCAAAGGGGGCGGACGGCTATTACACCATCGCCGGAACGGACGGCGTAGATAGGGTGCACGGCATCGAAATCCTGCGCTTTGACAGCGGCAACGACATTCATTTGCCATATTCTCTGACTGGGTCGTCAGGTTCGGACACCCTGACTGGCGCGGACAAGAGCGACATACTGTTGGGCGATCTTGGCGCCGACACGCTGCGTGGCGGGGCTGGCAACGACACGCTGAATGGCGGCTCGGGTGACCTGTTCCTGGATATCGCGCTCTTTTCCGGCGATGCCTCCGCCTATACCGTCAGCACCCAAGCGGCCGACGGCTCCTTCACCATCACAGGCCCGGATGGCGACGACAAACTGATCGGCATCGAGGTTCTGCGCTTCGACAGCGGCAACGATATCTACCTGGCCCGCAGCCTGACGGGAGGCAATGGCGCCGATGTCATGATCGGATCAAGTTACAATGATTCCTTGAACGGCGGCGGCGGCAACGACACGATCATCGACGGGTTTGGAAATGACAGCTTTGTCGGAGGTCCTGGCAGCGACGTTGCGATCTTTTCGGGAAGTTATTTTGATTACGCCGTTGACTTCAGCATGCTAACGGGAAAGACGACGGTTACCGGGATTAATGGAACGGATACAATCAGCAGCGTGGAATTGCTGCAATTCAACGATCTTAGCCTTTCTCTCTTCACCAATATGACGCTTGCGGGCACAGACGCCAGCAACACCCTAGTCGGAAAATCGGGCAATGACACGTTCATAGGCGGACTTGGCAACGATAGCCTTGTCGGAAATGCCGGCAACGACATAGCCGTCTTTTCCGGAAACTTAGCCGATTACGTCGTCACCTCGAGCAGCGCGACTGGAGTCATCACCGTAGCCGGTGCGGGCGGGACGGACACTTTGATCGGAATCGAAACGTTGAAGTTTGATGATCAAAGCCTGTTTTTGCTTTCCTCCACGAGCTGGGTAGGCGGTTCGACTGCATGGTCATCCCCCGCCTACTGGAATTCTGGAGCAATTCCCGACCCGCTAAGCGCTGTTACAATCTCACAGAACGCAGTAACCCACTCAGATGGTACGCACACCATAGGCTCCCTGGGCATTTCTGGTTCCGGCTCCCTGATTCACAGCGGCGGCAGCCTGATCATGTGCGCCAATTCGTCAGTTGGGTCAGGACGTACGCTTACTGCCAGCGGCGGGACTTTGGCCGGAAACATTTCCAACAGTGGCACCATAAATTTCAACGCGTGGACGAATCACTCCGGCCTGACGCTCACTAATCTGACCGGAGGAGCCGTCAACGTAACGAAGCATGGCGTTACGCTGGGCGGCCTTGTTTCGAATGCCGGTACCCTAAACATAAGCATGACCGAGCAAGGTGGCGACGCGCTGTATATCGCTGGCGATCTGCGCAATGTAGGTTTAATAACGCTGAACGCGGGAACCAGTGGCTATAGGACGGCTCATCTGGTGATGAAAGATGGAATTTTGACGAACGAAGCGGGCGCCACGATCACCACGATGGGAACAAACCCTTCCGGCTACGGTGATCGAATAACGTATCTAGATGGGCGAATCGACAACTACGGGACAATCAATGCGAATACAATAACCTATCTGTCAGGTATGGACACCAACCTGATCAATTGGGGAGTTCTCGCCGGATCATGGGCTTTGTATGTGGAGAATGGAGCTGCCTTAACTTTTACAGGCAGCGGAAGTTACAACGTTCCGATTTATCTGCTCAATGGCGGCATCTTTAATGTGGCGCAAGACGCTACGCTTACAAACGTAAGCATGCTAATGGATTATGCAAATGGAACCATAACCAATTTGGGTACGATCAATCCAGGCGGAATCGGCGTTCGGTCAACAATGACCGTGTATTCTCCAACCGTTACTTTCCTGGACGGTGGCGATCTTGCAGTGGACATCACCGCCGCTGGCTCAGACAGCCTTGTCCTGGCCAGTGGCAAGACGGTCAACCTGACCGGCATCGACAACGATCTTGACGTCGCCTTCGCTTCCGGCTTCACGCCATCCGCAGGCGCGAATTACACTGTCGTCTCGGCGGGAACGGTGAACGGCGCCTTCGACGCCATCGACGGCGTCGATCTTGGTGTTTCCTCGGGCCTTGCCGTTGGCGCCACGGCCAGTTCGACCGCCTTCACCTTGAACGTGCGCGCCCTCACGGACAGCGGCTCTGATGGGGCCAATGACACGCTGACCGGCGATTCCGGCATCGATGTGATGCATGGTGGCTCCGGCAACGACACGCTGATCGGCAATGGCGGCGCCGACATTCTGGTCGGCGGCGCCGGCAATGACGCGTTCCATGTCTCCGACGACGCCTTCTCGCGCATCGACGGTGGCGCGGATTTCGATCGGCTTTTAGCCGACTTCAATCTGGACCTGACCGATCTTTACGGCTACCGGCTCGATAACATCGAGATGATTGACAGCAGAGGCGGCAATGCAAACACGCTGACCCTGGACCGGAATGCCGTGCTCAACATCACCGATGGCGGGGTCAATCAAGCCACCCAAACCGCCAACACGCTGATCGTCGTCCAGGATTTCGCCGACAACTTCATTCTATCCGACAGCGCGGACTGGACCACCTCGACCGCCAACCTTACCGTCGACGGCAACCTGGACAGCTATACGGTCTATACGAACCAAACAGACACATCCGTCAAGGTCTATGTCGCAAGCAGTGATGGCGAATAAAGTTGCTTGGGATTGTCCACTCAATTTGTAGAAGAAAGTGACACCTAGCACCTTTATTGAAATTTATCTCTTCCAGGACGGCAATCGTCGGGTTACGACCCGCAATATGGTTCGGGAATTTGGGGCAAGCCTCAACACACTCAAGGTGACGTTCGGAAATCTTGTCGAAAAAGGGTTGCTGGTCCGCCATGGCGCTGGGCGCTCGACATGGTATGGCCTGCCGTAACGCGCGGGCGAGGGGGCCATTCGCGGGACAATTTGGGGACAGTGCTAGGTGAAATTACCGGAATCTAGAGGAAACTAGGCGCAGGTTAATCTGCTGATTTTAAAGGATACAAAATTTTCTGGCATTGATAATAAACGGTTTTCTGCGGTTTTTGGTATCGCCATTCCTAGGTTCGAATCCTAGCGCCCCAGCCAAACAAAAACCCGCCATCCGGCGGGTTTTTGTTTGGCTGGTGGTAATCTGATTCAACCTTCGTTCGACACCGAGGCCCGAAGGGCCGAAGGGGCGGCGGAGCATAGCGCAGCCAATCTTAGCGCCCCAGCCAAACAACACGTTGTCCGGTCTTGGGACATAGGTAACAGATCGTACCTAAGACATGGGTGACAATCTCGAAGCCCAACGTCTCCGTCATCAGAAAGCAAAAGCCGAAAGTACGGAATCGCAAACCGCAACCGGCCATAATCCGGTGTAATCGGGTAAATTTAGGGGTGAATAATCCGGTGTAATCCGGTATAAATGCCGGTATGCTCAAGACCGAAACAATCCAGATCACCCCGGAACTCCTCGCTTTCCTATCGGAAATCGATGAATTCAAGGGGGCTTGGCGCGCCCTTGGCACACTCGCCCCTGAGCGCCTGAATGCGCTCAGGCGCATTGCGACAATCGAGAGCATCGGATCTTCAACCCGCATCGAGGGCAGCAATCTTTCCGACCGCGAAGTCGAGAAGTTGCTGGCCAATCTTGAGATCAAGAAATTCGCAACACGCGACGAGGAGGAGGTCGCTGGCTATGCCGAGGTCATGGAGACCGTCTTCCATGCCTGGGCCGACATCCGCATGACCGAGAATGTCCTGAAGCAATTGCACGGCGACCTACTGAAACACAGCGCCAAGGATCAGCGGCATCGCGGCGACTACAAGACGCTTCGCAACGATGTTGGCGCTTTCGGCCCTGACGGCAAGATGATCGGTGTCGTCTTTGAAACAGCTACGCCCTTCGACACGCCGCGCCGCATGGCCGAGCTGATCGCTTGGCTTGCCCAAGCGCGTGAGGTGGCAAGGCTCCATCCGTTGATCATCATCGCGGTGTTTGTCGTGACCTTTCTGGAGATTCATCCCTTTCAGGACGGCAATGGCCGCCTGTCTCGGATTCTGACGACGCTGCTGCTGCTCCAGGCAGGCTACGCCTATGTGCCCTACAGTTCGCTTGAGAGCGTCATCGAGAACAACAAGGAAAGCTATTATCTTGCCCTGCGCCAGACCCAGACCACCATCCAGAGCGCCGCGCCCGACTGGCAGCCCTGGCTGACCTTCTTCCTGCGAGCCTTGCAGCAACAGAAGCGCCGTCTTGAAACCAAGGTCGAGGCTGAACGGCGTGCCCTTCTCGATCTGCCCGAGCTGGCGCTCCAGATCATCGACTATGTTCGCGCACATGGCCGGGTTTCGACACGCGATATGGTTCGGGAATATGGAGCAAGCCCCAACACCCTCAAGGTGACGTTCGGAAGCCTTGTCAAAAAGGGCCTGCTGCTTCGCAAGGGGGCTGGGCGCTCGACATGGTACGGACTGCCATGAAGGACGGGCGAGGGGGCGTCTCGCGGGACAAATTGGGGACAGTGCCAGCGGAGTTGTTTTTAGAATCCCTTGCCGGGGGCTTGGGCCAGTTCTGGGGTGAAGCGCACTAACCCGGTTGCGGCCATTCTTCTTGGCCGCGTATAGCGCCTTGTCGGCGCGTTCCAGCACCAGCAGGAAATCGTCTTCCTCGGGCAGCATATCGGCAACGCCGATGCTGACCGTCATCGAGAAGACGGTCCCGCCGCCGTCGATTCGGGCGGCCGCAATGTTTTCGCGCAGTTTCTCGGCGACTTGGCAGGCTTGCTCCAAGGCCGTCTCGGGCAGAAGGATGGCGAACTCCTCGCCGCCCAACCGTCCCAACAGATCGCTGGCGCGAATGCTGGGCAGGATGGCGTTGACCAGAATCAGCAAGGCATCGTCGCCGACGGCATGTCCGTAGCTGTCGTTGATCTTTTTGAAGTGATCGATATCCAGCATCATCACGGACAGCGTGGCGCCCGAGCGGCGCTTGCGAGCCGCCTCGCGCAGGGCGGCGTCCATCAGGAACCGGCGGTTCCAGCATCCGGTCAGGGGGTCGGTTCTTGCCGCATCGAGCAGCTTGGATTGCGCGGCTTCCAGCTTGCGGAACAAGGGGCGGAAGACGAAAATGGCTTCGGCACCCAGGGTCGCCAGCATGACGCCCACCAAAGCCAACAGAATTTGGCGCAGGTTGCGGATCGCGGCTTCGCTTTCCGTCTCGTATTGGCGAACGGCCTTGTCCAGCGCTTCCAGGATCGGGCCGTGCGAAGCGTCCAGCAGCGCATTCAACTGGCTGCTGTTGGCCCGCTCTTCGTCGGGCAGCGCCATGAATTGGCGCGCCTGCAGCAAATAATTCGCCACCTGACCGTTCAAGCCGAGCGGCTGGGTGGTGTACAGAGCCGCTACTTCGGCGCTCTTTTCCGCCGATATGTTCAGTGTTGGCGATCCCTGGGCCAGCGCCTCATGCGAAACGGCCATCATCTCGACGGCCTTTTGCATTTCCGCTTGGTATCGGGCGCGCGCGCTAGCGCTGTCTGTCCGGCTGATTTCAAGCGCCAACATGGGAATGCGTTGCGACAGCATGCGCTGGCGTCCGCTGATGTTGACGATGCGCGCCGTGGCTTCCTGGCGCTGCACGATGGCGTCTACCATGACATGCGTCACCATCGACAGAGTGGCGATCAAGGCCAAGGCCCCCGCATAGATCAGCGTCGCCGTTCGAAACCCACCCAAGCCGGAATGATCTGTCCGGTCCTCCATGCCATTATCCCGCCGCGTCAGCTCGTTGTTATTTTATATTCCTTAACATACCCGGCGGTTGGGGGAAAGAAAGGAAGGGGCGGCGATTATTCTTGATTGGCCGATTACCAACCCGGAACGCTGAAGGGCGGCCAGCGCCATTACGGCAAGATAAGCAGGTTTCATTCAAATGGATGTCGGGCGGGAAATTAGAACTTTATCAATACGGCGCCCATCCATATCCATGATTTCGAATTTCCAACCGTCCCATTCGAAATGATCGCCCGCCTTTGGAATGCTGCGCGCCCTCGATAGAATGAAACCGGCCACGGTGGAAAAATCTCCGCCTTCAGGATTCAAGATTTTGCATCCGGTGCGCTCGGCCGCCAGATCCACGGCGACATAGCCGTCCAGCAGCCATGATCCATCCTCGCGCTCGACGATGCTGCCCTCATATTCCTCGCCATGTTCATAGAGCGAGCCGACGATGGAGGAGAGGATGTCGGCCATCGTGACGATGCCTTCGAAACTTCCATGTTCGTCCACCACCACGGCAAGATGAATGGGCGAGCGCTTCAAGATATCCAGCACATGCAGGGCAGGGGCGTTGTCGTGAACCGCCTCGACCTTCTTGATCTGGGCGGCGACATCCATCGGCTTGCCGTCCAGGAAGGCGTTCAAGATGTCCTTGGCCTGCACGACGCCCAGCACGTCGTCGGGATTGCCCCAGCAGACCGGCACGCGCGAGTGATGGCATTCTTTCAGCGTGGCGGCGATCTTGGCGGCATCCCAGCCAAGATCGACGTAAATCACCTGATTGCGGGGCGTCATGATGGCCCGGATCTTGCGGTCGCCAAAGCGCATGACGCCCGAGATCAGTTCCTTTTCTTCCGGTTCGAAAACGCCGCTTTCGGTGCCTTCGGCGATCATCGCCTTCACTTCTTCCTCGGTCACCGACTGATCTTCCGATTTGCGCACGCCCAGGATTTTCAAGACGATCTTGCTGGACTGTTCAAGAATCCAGATCAGGGGCGAAGTGGCCTTGGCCACCATGGCCATGGGGCGGGCGGCCAGGACGGCGATCCCTTCCGGATTGGCCAGGGCGATCTGCTTGGGCACCAGTTCGCCCGCGATCAAGGACAGATAGGTGATGGCGCCGACGACCAGAAAGATCGACAGCGCTTCGCTGGCCGGGGCAAGGGATGGCATCTCGGTTTCGATCCAGCCATCCAAGTGACCTGCCAGCGTGGCGCCCGAGAAAGCGCCGGTCAGGATGCCGATAAGCGTGATGCCGATCTGAATCGAAGACAGGAAGCGACCGTGATTCTCGGCCAGTTCCAGCGCGATGGCCGCCCCCTTGCTGCCCTCTGCCGCCATGGACGCCAAGCGCACCTTGCGCGCCGAAACGATGGCCAGTTCCGACATGGCGAAACAGCCGTTCAGAAAAACCAGAAAAACGATGATCGCGATTTCAAGAAAGATGGACATGGATCCGAATCTCCATTCCGTCAGTTGTCGCCGTCGTCATAGGGGTTTTTTGTTTTGCGCAAGGTCATGCGAATGGGCGTGCCCGGCATGTTGAAGGTTTCGCGCAGGCCATTGGTCAGATAGCGCATATAACTGTCGGGCAGTTCTTCGGGCCTTGTGGTGAAGATCACGAAGCTGGGCGGTCTGGCGCTGACCTGGGTCATGTAGCGCAGCTTCAGCCTGCGCCCCCGCACGGCGGGCGGCGGGTGGCGCTGGGTAGCTTCTTCCAGCCAGCGGTTCATCTTGGAGGTCGAGACCCGGCTGTTCCAGATGTCATAGGCCTTGATCACCGCCTGCATTAGCTTGTCCAGCCCCTTGCCGGAAAGCGCCGACAGGGTGACGGCGATAACACCCTTGACCTGCGGCAGGGCGATGGAGATTTTATCGTGCAGATGTTCCAGCGCCTCGCGGTGGTTTTCCACGGCGTCCCACTTGTTGACGGCCAGCACGATGGCGCGGCCCTCGCGCTCGGTTAGTTCGGCGATGGACAGATCCTGGCGTTCCAAGGGCGCGTTGGCGTCGACGACCAGCACCACCACTTGCGCGAATTTCAGAGCGCCCAGCGTGTCGCCCACCGCCTGGCGCTCGATGCGCTGGGTGATGTTGGCCTTCTTGCGCATGCCCGCCGTGTCGATCAGCACGACATTGCGTCCTTTCCAGGAAAAGGGCACTTCGATGGCGTCTCGCGTCAGCCCCGCTTCAGGCCCGGTGATCAGCCGGTCTTCGCCGATCAGCCGGTTGACCAGCGTCGATTTGCCGGCATTGGGCCTGCCCACCACGGCGATGCGGATGGGGCGTTCCTTGCCGCCTTTCTCTTCGTCCTCGTCCTCGTCGATATCCGGCGCGGGGGCATAGGGCAACAGCGCGTCATAGAGATAGCCTAACCCCTCGCCATGCTCGGCCGACAGCGGCACGGGATCGCCCAGCCCCAGGGCATAGGCCTCCAGCATTCCAGGCTGTCCGGCGCCGCCTTCGCATTTATTGGCGGCAAGAATGATCGGCGTTTTGCCTTTGCGCAGCCACTGGGCGAAATGTCGGTCCAAGGGCGTCAGACCCGCCCTGGCGTCGATCAGGAAGACGGCGACATCGGCCAGCTCAAGCGCCTTCTCGGTCTGGGCGCGCATGCGCGCCTCGATGGCTTCGCCCTTTGCGTCTTCAAGGCCCGCCGTATCGATGATGGTGAAGGTCAAATCGCCCAGGCTGGCGGGCGCTTCCCTGCGGTCGCGGGTAACGCCCGGCAGATCGTCGACAATGGCCAGACGCTTGCCCGCCAATCTGTTGAACAGGGTCGATTTGCCGACATTCGGTCGGCCCAGGATGGCGACGGTGAAGCCCATTTCTTTCTATCAGCGATAGACGACCAAGTCTGCTTCGTCGGTCAGGAACAACAGTTCCTTGTTGGCGACGATGGGAGGCAGACTGACGCCGTCGGGCATTTCGGCCAGCCCCTGCGGCTTGCCGGTGTAAGGCGAAAGAGAGACGGCCATTCCGCTCGAACTGGTGACGATCAGCCGGTCGCTGGCCAGCACGGGTCCGGCCCAGACGATGGGGTCCTTTTTCTTTTCGGCGTTTTTCCAGCGTTGCAGCGGCGTGACCCAGCGGATGCGCCCCGATTTCGCCTCGACGCAGATCACTTCGGCTTCGTTGGTGATGGTGTAGAGGTACTCTCCCGCCACCCAGGGGCTTTGCACGCCGCCGACCTCAGCTTCCCAGATGCGTCGTCCCGAACGTAGGTCGATGGCGACCATCAAGTCGCCATGGCCGATGGCGAAAACGCGACCGCGGTCGATGATGGGCCGCCCGCGAATGTCGGAAAGGCCTGAAATCGCGTCGGTGCGACGGCCCGAGGACAATGAGTCGGACCACAGTACGGTGCCGTTTTCGCTTCTAAGCGCGGTCAGTTCGCCCGAGGAATAGGGCACGATGACCAGCGTGTCGTCGGCAGCCGGACTGGTGGAACCAAGGATGCTGGCTCCTTCGTTGATGCCGGTATGCGTCCACAGCGTCTTGCCGGTAGCCTGATCGAGCGCATGGGTTTGGTTGTCCATGGTCACCACGAACAGCCGACCCGCCCGCGCCGTGGGGGCGGCGCGCAACGAGGCCACCAGTTTGGTACGCCACAATGCCTTGCCGTTGGCGGGATCGAGCGCCACGATGTGCCCGAAACTGGTGGTGGCGAACAATCGTCCGCCATCGACGGCCAAACCGCCGCCCATCAAATCGTCGCCGTCTTCCTCGTCGGGCGTCAGGTCGATCCGCCACAGGCGCTTGCCTGATTTTTCGTCATGGGCCGAAACCCTGGATTTGACGTCCATCGCGAAAACCCGCCCGGCGAAAATCACCGGCGGCGTCAGCAGTCGGCGATAGTCCGAGGAACCCGCGCCGATGCCCGCCGTCCAGGCGCGCTTCGGATTGGCGCTGACCAACATGTGGTGCATGGCGTGGGTGGAATAGCCGCCAGCCTGCGGCCAAGCGTCGTTCGCCTCGGGGGCGGGCAGGCGCAATTCCTGCTCGGCGGCTTCTGGGTCGGCCTTCAGCTTGCTGTCATGGGCCAGAACGGAAACGCGCTTGCCGGGAAGGGGCTTCTTGTCGTCGCCGCCCATCCAGGTGTCTTGCATCCATTCGCATCCCGCAAGGGAAAACGACAAAACAAGGGCCAGCGCGAACGAACGGCGGCTAAATGAGAGTGTCATGATCTAGCTCCGGCCTTTGGCTTCAAGAGATTGGCGAAGCTCGGCGGCTCTGGCTCGCAAGCCATGCGGGGCGGTCGCGTCGTCGGAAAGGCGGGTGTAGATGTCTTGCGCCTTGGCGGTGTCACCGGTGCGGATGGCCAGCAGGGCCTGCAATTCGCGGGCGGAATGGCGCCAAGGCTCCGAGGCGCCTGCCAAGGGGGCCAGTTCAGCTTCCAGCTTGGCGGAATCGCCCGTGTCGATCTGCAAGGCCAGCGCGTTCAATTTCGCTGCGCTTTGATAAAGAGCACCCATGCCGGAATGGGTGGCCGCCAACTGATAGCTTTCGACCGCCTTGGCCGTCTCGCCGCGAATCGTCAGGATGCCTGCTTTCTTCATTTCGGCCAGCGTGCCATAGACGCCGCCGTCCTTGGCCATGGCTTCCAGGCCGGAAAGCGAGTCTTCCGCCTTGCCCTGGGTCGCTTGCCGACTGACCTGGGCGAAACGGGCGCTTTCGTCTTGGGCTTGGCTGGTCTTCCAATGGGACCAGCCTTCGTTTCCGGCCACCCCCAGCACCAGGATGGCGGCGGCGGCGACCACGTAGGACCCATAGGCTTTCCAGAGCTTTTCCGCCTTGTCGCGCTTCAGGTCTTCATCGACCTCGCGGATCAGGGCTTCCGTTGCGGCGTCGCTTTCGTTCACTTTGGCGTTCACTTTGGCCTCTTTCAAATTTCGGGCGCTACCATAGCCGCCGCAGCGCCCAGGCTCAAGCCTCACGCCACTTTATCGAGCAACCCATGCTGGGAATCTGCTCAAGCGGGCCTTGCCCACACTCGGCCACCAGCCGCATTGCCAGGAAAAGCTCTCTTTTCGAGTCGCCAGGGGCCGGGTTCTTGCCCGACGAATCGAGCCTACCCCGGTATTGAAGCTCGAATTTCCGGTTGAAGCCGAAGAAATCCGGCGTGCAGACGGCGTCGTAGGCTCTGGCCGTTTCCTGACTTTCGTCGATGACGTAGGGGAAGGAGAAGTCGTGTTTTCTAGAGAATATCTTCATGTTTTCAAAGGAGTCTTCGGGGTAGCGGCTGACGTCGTTGGACATGATGGCGATGCTGCCGACGCCCAGGCCAGCCAAGTCTTTGCAGTCGCGCGCCAGCCTGGGGGCGATGGCCTGGACATAGGGGCAGTGATTGCAGATGAACATCACCAGCAAACCATTGGGACCCATGGCCCGGGCGGGGGTCCATATCTGGCCGTCGATGCCGGGCAGGCTGAAATCCGGGGTTTTCCAGCCGAAATTGCAGATGGGCGTGGAAATAGCCATGGCGTCCTCTCTTTTTTAACCATTCCGTTAATGAATCGCCGTAATCTGGAATGACGTCAAGAAAACGAGCTTCTCATGTTGAACGACCCTCAAGCGATCATCAGCGCGGTAGCGGGAAAGCCCGTGCGCACCGACGTGGCCCATGGGCTGAAGTCGGCCAGCGAGAAGACTGGGGTCAGTTTCGAATTCCTGGTCGCCGAGGCCACGCGGGAAAGCGGGCTTAATCCCAACGCCAAGGCGCCAACCACGTCGGCCAGGGGGTTGTTCCAGTTCACCAGCCAGACTTGGCTTGAGATGTTCAAGACCAACGGCGCCAAATACGGCCAGGGCGACTTGGCCAAGAAAATCCGGCGCAACGACGATGGCGTGCTGGAAGTCGGCGACGATGCGGCGCGCAAGACCATTCTGGGGATGCGCCAGGACCCCGAAATGTCGGCGCTGATGGCGGCGGAATACGCCAAGGTGAACGAAAAGCGCCTGGAAACCCGCCTGGGGCGCGAGGTCGGTCCCACGGAAGTCTACCTGGCCCACTTTTTGGGACCCAATGGCGCGGCGCGTTTCATCGGCGCTTCCGATAAGTCGCCTGGCAAGGAAGCCGCCAAGTTGATGCCTGCGGCGGCCAAGAACAATCATTCGGTTTTTTACGAGGGCAGCAGGCCGCGCACGGTGGCCGCCGTCTATGACCAGGTGCGCAACTCCATCGACGGAACGATTGACCGCTTGAACCGGGCCAGCGCAATGGCCGAAGCGCCGAAGCCCGAGGCCCAGCCCCCGCAGGCTGATCCGCAAAGAATCGCCGCCGCCCAGGCCGAAGCCGAGGCGCGTCACGACATGGCCCGCCAGGCTCTGGCGTCGCAACTGACGCCCGCCTCGTCTTCTCGGGGCGCCAATATGTTTGACCCGTCGGAAAGTCAGCAGTACGGCAACGCCACGCCCCGGGTTTCCATGCCCATGCCGCCGCCTTTGGTGCGCCAGCCCCAGCCGCAGGCCCAGGCACCCGATGCCGGAGCGCTGGAAGTTCTGATGCGCCGTGTGCGCCTCTCCTTCCTGGGATAGCAATTTTCTCGAATTCCCGCCCGAGTCGTGCTACTAGATGGCCGATACTCTAAGGGGGTTAGGGTGAGCAAGGACATCGTCAGCAGTCTGGAAGGCATACGCCTGTTGTCGGGCCTCTCGCGCGAGGAGCGCGAGGCGGCCGAACGCCAATGCTCGTGGAAGCGTTATCGGGCGGAAGAGCAGATCCTTGATCGCGACAGCGATACCCGCGACGTCTTCTTCGTCGTTTCGGGCAAGGTGCGCATCGTCAACTACTCGCTGTCCGGGCGCGAGGTCACCTTGGGCGACGTGGCGGCTGGCGGTCACTTCGGCGAATTGGCGGCCCTTGACGGCGATCCTCGCTCGGCCAGCGTGATGGCGCTGGAAGATACGGTGGTGGCGGCCATGCCGCCCGATTATTTCCTGCGCCTGATCCACGCCCATCCGGAATCGACGCTGTTCATTTTGCAAAGCCTGTCTCGCATCGTGCGCCGTTCGACCGAGCGCATCATGGATCTATCGACGCTGGGCGCCAACAACCGCGTCCATGCCGAGTTGCTGCGTTTGGCCAAGAGCGCAGCCAAGGGGGCCAATCAGGCCGTCATATCGCCCATTCCCGTGCATAGCGACATCGCCAGCCGGGTCAGCACCACGCGCGAGACCGTGGCTCGCGTGCTGAACGAATTGGCCCGCGAGGGCATCGTCAAGCGCGAGAAGGAAGCGCTGAAGGTGCTGGACATCGACGCCCTGGAAAGCCTGGTCATCGAAGTGCGCGGCGAGTAATCCCCCTAATTTTATAGCGGAATATACGAAAATATCTTAAGTCGCCCCTCTTGTGACGGGCGTCACCGCATCCTACGTGGAAATTTGGCAATGTTGCTTTACGGCAATCGTGCCGGAAGGGCCGCCGGGCGGCCAAGGAGGAAAAGATGTCAGCAACATGGAAGGCGTTTGCGTTAGCAGTCCCCCTCTCGTTGATGATGCTCCTTTTCTCCTGGCCGCGGATGGCGGGCCTTTTCGATCCGTTCTGAACTCTTCCTCTCTTCCCCTCTCGAAACTCAAACGGGCCGGTTCATCCGGCCCGCTTTTTTTCAAGCGGCGGAAGGGCCGCCGGGGAACCACAAGGTCATTTGATAATCGATGGTGATTTCCTCGCCTTCAGAGATGTCGCGCACGGCGAAGAGATCGAGCAGGCTTTCGTCGATCAGGCGGTCGAAATCGGCATTGGGGTTGTTCGAATGGTTGCACAGGCTGGTATAGCCCAGCGTGACGCCGGCGCGACCCTTGCGGCTGTACAGATCTTCTTCCGTGGTATCCTTTTCCCACATGAAGACATAGGTAAAAAGAATGCTTTCGTCTGTCTTGGCGCGATCCCATTCGGGAATGACCAGTACGGGCGAACGCTCGATCAATTCCCCCTTCTTGATGGGTTCCGCCGCAACGATCCCCCGGCCCCTTCCTTCAAAAACGACGATCTTCACCTTCTTGCGCATATCACTTGTTGCAAGCATGTAGTCCCCTGGGCGAAATGACATATCGCCAACAAGCTAGGGGGAATCACTTAGCCTCGCAAGAGTTAAAGACGCTCGTCTTTTCTGTGGCTTAGCTTCAGAAAGAGGATGGTTCCCGCCAGTCCCAGGGTGACCAGATTGGCCAGGATAATGGGCCAAGCGCCCAGGATCAGGCCATAGACCAGCCACAGGGCCACGCCCAGGGTGAAGGACAGGAACATGGTCAGCGAAATGTCGCGCGTCGAGCGCGTTTTCCAGGTTTTCACGACCTGGGGCAGGAAGGCCAGGGTGGTCAGCATGCCCGCCAGCATGCCGACGAAATCGAGCAAGGTCATCAGGCCACCTCGAAATAGGGCCGGGTCAGGATGCGCGCCGCCTCCTCGACCGAGGGGTCTTCACGCCCGCCATAGTCGGTGTGCAGCTTGGGGGCCAGCTTGGCGAAGATGGCCAGAAGTGTGGGATCGAAATGACTGCCAGCGCCCCGGTCCATGATGGCCAGTGTTTCCTCAAGTCCGAACGCCTTCTTGTAGGGACGCGCCGAGGTCAGGGCGTCGAAGACGTCGGCAATGGCGAAAATGCGTGCGCCAAGGGGAATGTCATCGCCCGCCAGCCGGTGCGGATAGCCCGATCCGTCGAATTTCTCGTGATGCGCCTCGACGATCTTGGCGGCTTCCGCCAGCCAGCTTGACCGGCGGACGATATCGACGCCATGCGCGACATGGGTCTTCATGATGGCGAATTCGCTTTCGTCCAGGCTTGCGGGCTTCAACAGAATTGTATCCGAAATGGCGATCTTGCCGACATCGTGCAGGAAAGATCCCTTGATCAGTTCGCGGATTTCATTCTGCGCCATTCCGGCCATTTCGGCCAGCCTGACGGCATAGATGGTCACCCTGAAATTATGCGTATGCGTATCGCTGTCGCGCTTGGCGATGGCGCTGCCCAGCACTTCCAAAGTCTGGATGTTGGCGTGCAGAAGTTCCTGGCTAAGCGCGATCAGCCCGCGATTTTGGGCGCGGATGATCGGATACAGCAGCAGGGCGGTTGCCAGAACCGACAGGATGACCATGGACAAAGTGGTGGTCAGAAGTTCGGAAATTTCGGCCATGCGCCTGGGGCTGACCTCATAGACGCCTTCGAAATAGCCCAGCAATTCGCCCTTCCCGCCGCGCAAGGGGGTCAGCGCCTGGATGAACAGCCTGTCGTCAATGGTGCGTTTGATGTACCAGGTCGAGTCGCCCTTCGGAAATTGGTGCTTGTTGCTTTTGAGGGAACGCTCGACCCATTCCGAGCCGGGAAGGACGGCCTCGGCCACCTTGTCGCGGTCGGTGTCGTACAATTCGGCGACGATGAAATTTCCCTCGGAAAGATTCCTGTGCTGGCCCAGAAAAGTCTCAAGATCCTTGGCAATGTCCGACGCCGACGTCATTTCCCTTAAAGGGGCGTGCCTGGCGGCTTCGGGGGCGAAGGCCCTGGCCTCGGCCGTAACGCTGTCCACAATGGCTTCGTCGATCTTCTCGAGTTCGTAATAATAGACGGCAACGCCCAGCGCGCTGGCTATCAAGACGGCGCCAAGGCAAAGCCTTAGGATCAGGTTGCGGTGCAAATGGCTGGTCATATGGGCCTGTGATCTCCTAACAGGGCCGCATATTACAGATTTTAAATGAATGAGCGATGAATAACCTCGCAGGGTCAGTCTTGCGTCTGGCGCGGCTGGGGGTTAAGGGCGGCCACGTTCCAGATATGCTCGGCATATTCGGAGACGGTGCGATCCGACGAGAACTTGCCCATGCGCGCCACGTTCAAGATAGCCTTGCGGGTCCATTCTTCGGGGTCGCGATACAACTCGTCGACCTTGCTTTGTGCCTCGCGATAGGCGGCAAAGTCGGCCAGCAGCATGTAGAAATCGCCGCCATGGGTGAGCGCGTCGAAGATGGGGCGAAACCGGTCGGGTTGGTCGGGCGAGAAAACGCCCGCGGCGATCTGATCCAAGGCTTCCTTCAATTCCGGGTCTTTGTTGTAGACGTCCCACGGATTGTAGCCGAGATGGCGCGTGTCTTGAACCTCCTGGGCGCTAAGCCCGAAGAAGAAGACATTTTCTTCGCCCACTTCCTCGGCGATCTCGATATTGGCGCCGTCGCGCGTGCCGATGGTCAGCGCCCCGTTCAGCGACAGTTTCATGTTGCCGGTGCCGGAGGCTTCGGTGCCCGCCGTCGATATCTGCTGCGACAGATCAGCCGCCGGTATGATCAGCTCAGCGGTCGAGACGTTGTAGTTGGGCACGAAAACCATCTTCAGGCGACGCCCGACGACGGGGTCGGCGTTGATGACGGCGGCCACGTCGTTGATCAGCTTGATGATCAGCTTGGCCATGGCATAGCCGGGAGCGGCCTTGCCGGCGATGATGATGGTGCGCGACACGATCGGGGCATCTGGATTGGCGCGAATCTTGTTGTAGCGGGTGATCGTGTACAGAATGTTCATAAGCTGGCGCTTGTATTCGTGGATGCGCTTGACCTGCACGTCGAACAGGGAATGAAGGTCGACATCGACGCTTAGGCGTTGGCGGATCAGGGACGCCAGGCGCTCCTTGTTGGCGCGCTTTACCGAGCGGAAGGATTCGCAGAATTCCGGGTCATCGACGATTTCCTCCAGCTTGCGCAGGCCATTCAGATCCGCCGCCCAGTCCATGCCGATATGGGACGAAATCAGGCGGGTCAGTTTCGGGTTGGCCATCATCAGCCATCGCCTGGGCGTGATACCATTGGTGACGCAAAGGATCTTCTTGGGGGCCAAGCGGTGAAAATCCGAGAAGATGGTGCTTTTCATCAGTTCGGTATGGATGTGCGCCACGCCATTGACCTTGTGCGAACCCACGAAGGCCAGATGCGCCATGCGCACGCGCCTTTCGCCCATTTCGTCGATCAAGGAAACGCGGCGCGACAAATCGGCGTCGCCCGGCGCCAGGACTCTGACTTCGCCCAGGAAATGCTGGTTGATGTCGTAGATGATCTGGATGTGCCGCGGCAGCAGGCGTTGGAAAATATCGACCGGCCAAGTTTCCAGCGCTTCGGGCAGCAGCGTGTGGTTGGTATAGGCGAAGACGCGCTTGGTGATGTTCCAGGCGCGCTCCCAGTCATAGAAATATTCGTCGGTCAGGATGCGCATCAATTCGGGCACCGCCATCGCGGGATGGGTGTCGTTGAGCTGGATGGTCACATAGTCGGGCAGGGCGTCGAACCCTTCGTGATGCTTCCTGAAACGCGACAGGATGTCTTGCAGCGACGACGAGATGAAAAAATATTCCTGCCGAAAGCGCAGCTCCTTGCCGCGCGCCGTCGAATCGGACGGATAGAGAACCTTCGACAGATTCTCGGACTCGGTCTTGTCCTTCACGGCTTCGATGTAATTGCCCTGGTTGAAGTAGCGCAAATTGAAATCGCGGGTCGATTTGGCCGACCACAGGCGCAGATTGTTCACCGTCTTGCCGCCGTAACCCGGCACCGGCAGGTCGTAGGCCATGGCCATCACTTCCTCGCCGTCCTGCCATTGATGGCGCCATTTGCCTTCGCTGTCCTTGACATGGATAACTCGCCCGCCGAAGCGCACCGGATAGATCACGCCGGGGCGGGGGAATTCCCAGGGATTGCCATAGCGCAGCCAGTTTTCGGGCGCTTCGACCTGATTGCCCTGTTCGATATGCTGGGTGAACATGCCGTATTCGTAGCGGATGCCGTACCCGAAACCCGGAACGCCCAGCGTGGCCATGGAATCGAGAAGGCAAGCCGCCAGACGGCCCAATCCGCCGTTGCCGAG
Organism: Alphaproteobacteria bacterium; assembly: GCA_015231795.1. Classification (NCBI taxonomy): domain Bacteria; kingdom Pseudomonadati; phylum Pseudomonadota; class Alphaproteobacteria; species Alphaproteobacteria bacterium. The sequence continues at coordinate 33,865 of JADGAX010000013.1, forward strand.
CGCCGGTTCGGCTTCCCAGCTTTCCAACTCGGCCATGTCGTAGCCCAGGTCCATCACGGCGTGGCGGCAAGCCTCCATCATGCCCATGTTGAGCATGCCGTTGGAGAGCGCCCGGCCCATCAGGAACTCCATCGACAGATAATAGACGCGTTTGACGTCCTCGTCGTAATAGGCGCGCATGGTGTCCATCCAGCGCTCGATCATGCGGTCGCGCACGGTTTGCGCCGCCGCCTGATACCAGTCGCGCGAGGTGGCGTTTACCGTATCCTTGCCCACCGAATGCAGAAGATGGTCGTGGAGGCCCTTCTTGATGGCCTCGCTCGGTTCCTGGCCGTCCTTGCTGGAACTGTTGCTCATTGGATCGAAATCCCCATTCCCCTGGTGCGGCGACAGTTTAGTTGGAATTTTTTGAAGAACAAGCTCAGCTAGCTATAGGAATTTCCAGTGTCATAGGGTAAAATGGCACAATGCAACATACAAACAGTGTGAAAACATGACCGAGTTGGCCGATTTGAAACCCCAGGAAGTTCTTGAGCTGATCGAAAGCGATAATGTGCTGCTGGTCGATGTGCGCGAGATGTCCGAATATTCCGCCAAGCACATCAAGGGCAGTCTGTTGTTGCCGATGTCGGTGTTCGATCCCGAAGATTTTCCACTTCTGAAAGGGGCTAAAGTGGTGCTGATCTGCGCGCTTGGCAAACGGTCGGTGGCGGCGGGCAAGCAACTGCTGCAGGAAGGCGTTTCTTTACCGCTCTATAATTTGGAGGGCGGCATCAAGGCCTGGGGTGAGGCGGGGCTGCCGCTTGTTCTGGCGCCCGAGGATTATTCTATTTGACCCTGGGCGAAAGTCGGTCAGCATGGCGCTGCAAGGCTGGGCGACCTCTCGCATCGGCCAAAAAATTCACATTGCGGTCATAATGCCCAAGACCCTGGTCATAGATAACGATCCCGACTTCGAAGCCCTGTGCCGTCTGCCCAGCCATGTCGGCAACGAATATGTTTTCGCCAGCAACGACGAGGCGGCGCGCCAGCATTTGATGAATGCGCAGGACCTGGATATTGCGCTGGTCAGCGTCGATTCCTCCAGCTTGGGCGGATTGGATCTGTTCAAGCAACTGTCCGGCGTGAAGGTGCGCATTCCCCGCATCGCCTTGCTGTCGTCGCGTGATTTGGAAACGGCGCGCAAGGCGATGAATGACGGCGCTGCCGACTTCCTGGTCAAGCCGGTGAGTTTCGCCGATCTGGAAGGCACGATCGAGCGGGTCTTCAAGACCTGCGAGGAGCGCAGGCTGGCCTGGCGCAACGAAGCCAAGCTGTCGGCCATTCAACGCGAGATCAACATCGCCGAGGAAATTCAGCGGCGCATTTTGCCGTCGCAGTTCGACGGTGGCTTGGGCTATTCGCTGTTTGCCCGTCTGGCCTCGGCCAAAAGCATGAGCGGGGATTTCTACGACATATTCGAATTGCCCGAAGGAAAGCTGGGATTGGTGGTGGCCGACGTGTCGGGCAAGGGCATCCCGGCCGCCTTCTTCATGGCGGTCGCCAGAACGCTTCTCAGGGCCACCGCCATGACGGTGCATAGCCCGGCGGAGTGCATGGCCCAGGCCAACGCCGTTCTGTGCCGCCATGACATTCCCAACATGTTCGTCTCGGCCTTCTACGGCGTCTTCGATCCCAAACAGTGGACCCTGGTTCATGCCAGCGCCGGACATCAGCCGCCCTTGCTGATTTCAAGCGACGGAACCGTCGGCGAGTTGCAAGGCGTCGATGGCTTGGTCCTGGGGGTCAGCGAGGATTTTCCCTACAGCGAAGCCGTGTTGAATCTGCAACCCGGCGACGGGCTGGTCATCTATACGGATGGCCTGAGCGAGGCGTTCGACCGCAAACGCAACCAGTTTGGCGAGGAACGCGCGCTGGCCATTCTGGCGGGACTTCCCGCTGGAACAGGTGCGGAGGGGATCGTGGACGCCCTGTTTGCCGCCCAGGAGGATTTCATGGCGGGCGCCGAGCGGGCCGACGACACGACCGTACTGGCGCTTAGGCGCGAATAGCCAAATTTATAAGGGATAATGGGTGGCTTGAATCGCCATTGCCCCCATCCATGTCTAAGGGACACCTCATGCCGGGGAGTTCCGCCATGAAACATCTCATTTCAGCTTCCGCCGTCTTAAGCCTTGTTCTGCTAAGCCTGTCTCCGACGATGGCCGCCGAAGCTCCCGCCATGACCGGCGAGAGCGCCATGGGCAAGGTCATGGTCGATGCCAAGGGCATGACGCTTTATTGGTTCGACAACGACATGGGCGGAAAATCCGCCTGCAACGGCCCCTGCGCCGTCAACTGGCCGCCTTTGACGGCACCCGCCGGAGCGGTGCCCATGGGCGATTGGTCTGTGATCATGCGCGATGATGGCGCAGCGCAGTGGGCCTATAAAGGCAAGCCTTTGTACCGCTGGCTTAAAGACATGAAGCCGGGCGATGTGACCGGCGACGGCTTTAACGGCAAGTGGCACATTGCAAAGCCGTGATGTGAGTTTTATAGGCCGATGACGCGGTTGCGTCCGGCCTCTTTTGCCTGATAGAGGGCGCGGTCTGCGCGGCCGACCAACTGGTCGGGCGTTTCGCCGGGAAGGCTGACGGCGACGCCAAAGCTGGCGGTCTGTCCGGGTTCGTCGCCAACGGCGAGCCTGGGCAGTTCCTCGCGCAGGATTTCGGCGAGGCGCATGGCGCCTTCCTGCGTGGTCGAAGGGCAGATGATCAGAAACTCCTCGCCGCCCCAGCGTCCGACCAGATCGCTTTCGCGCGTGTGACGCCTGAGCAAATCCGCCACCTTCCGCAAAACCGCATCGCCCGTCTGATGGCCATGCGTGTCGTTGATCGTCTTGAAATGGTCGATATCGAGCAAGATGACGGAAAAGGCGGTTCCATAACGCTGGAAGCGCTTGACCTCCTCGACCAGCGTCTCGTTGATCATATGCCGGTTGAAAAGACCGGTCAGGGAATCGGTGCGGGCCAGCCGGTCCAGCGCCTGGTTCTTTTCGTCCAGGCTGCGATTGGCGGCTTCGACCTGGGCATGCGCCGCCCGCAGCTCGGCCGTGACGCGCATTCCCTTGCGGAAATGATAAAGAACGAACAGTCCGACCACGAACACCCCAGCCAGAAGCTGCCACAAGTAACTGTAATCGACGCGATCGACATAGGCGACGGCCAGCCAGCGCTTGTAGACCGTCTGCACAGCCTCGCGGTCGATTGAGGTCACGGCACGGTCGAGAATTTCCGCCAGTCGGGCGTCGGACGGGTGAACGCCGATGGCGTAAGGGGCGCTAAGACCAATGCCCCCTGAAATTTTGACGCCCTTGACGGCCTCGCTTTGCATGGTGCGGCTGATGATGGGAAGAATGTCGACGAAGCCGAACAGGCGCCCCTTGCCGACGTCTTTCAACCCCGCCGACACGCTGTCCATTTCCACCAGTTCAAGATTTGGGAATGATGCATGCAAGATGGACATGGCGGCGGAATTGCGCACAACGCCCACCTTGTTGCCCAGTACCTGCTTGAGGTCGGAAATGTAAATCTGATCGTGCCTAGTCGCGATGACCAGTTCGGGCGACAGCCAAGGCGAGGTGAATTTCAAACGGGCGTCGGACGTGGCGGGGCGAGGCACCATAGGCACAAGATCGCAACGCCGTTCATCGATGAAGCCAAGGCTTTCCTCCCAACTGCGCGTCTGGATCAGTTGCATCGGAATGCCCATCCGCTCGGACATCATCTTGACGAATTCCGACGCAACGCCCGTATGGGCGCCATCCAGGGTGATGGCTTCCAGGGGCAGAAGATCGGGATGGGCGCAATAGCGAAGCCTGCCGATTTTCTGGAGATAGGCCGTGTCCCCGGAGGGCAGCGGCGAGGCGATCTCGGTCGCCTCCTTCAAGCTCCATTTGCGGCTAAGTTCCTGCTCTTCGGCGGGCGAAATGGAATCCATGCCCTTTTGCAGGATGTTTCTGAGAACGTGGTTGTCGCTTCGCGTGGCGATCGAGAAGGTCGTGATGAAGCGGGGATCGCTGACCTTGCCGCCGAACTTCAGTCCCGTCAGCTTTTCTTCCTCTAGAATGCGCCTGGCGACGCCGGGCGTATCCATTGCCGCGTCGGCCTGCCCCTCGGCCACGCCCTTGAAGGACGCCGGGGCGGAATCGAAGGTGACGATCTTGATCTCGGGATAGTATTTGCGGATGAATTCTTCGAAGAAGAAGCCCTTCGGAAAGGCCAAGCGCTTTCCGGCCATGTCGCCAAGATCGGCGATGTCGGTTTCCCGGTTGCGGACGTAAAGACCGACATTGGTGATGTAATAGGGTTCCGTGAAAGCCAGGTATTCCCGCCGGTCCTTGGTGTTGGCGATGTTGAGCATGATGTCGAGCGACCTGCCCTTCATCATGTCCAGGAACTCGTCCCAGGTCGGGCCGCTGACATATTCGATTTTCAGGCCCAGCTTCTTGGCCAAAAGATTCATGTAGTCGATGGAATAGCCCTGCGGCTTTCCGGCTTGGTTGAAATTATAGGGCAGCCAGTCAAGTTCGTTGTGCACGCGAAGCGGGGCTAGGCGTTCGCGCAGCCATGTCTGCTCCTGCGCCGTCAGATTCAGCGGCACCTCGGCATGGCCCAAAACGGGCAGCAGGATTAAGAGCAAGGCGAATAATGCGCGTCTCATGATACCCCTGGCGGAAAGGCCCCATGCGGACTTAGTCAAATGGCATGATCTCGTCAAGACGGCCAAAAGAAAGGGGGGCGAAAGCCCCCCTCTCGAACATACGGATGTATTCACTCTGTCAGTAGCGATAGGTATCCGGCTTGAAGGGGCCGTTCTCGCCCACGCCGATATAGTCGGCCTGCTTGTCCGACAGCTTGGTCAGCACGACGCCCAGTTTTGCCAGATGCAGGGCCGCCACTTTTTCGTCCAGATGCTTGGGCAGCACATAGACTTTCTTTTCGTACTTGCCCGGATTGCAGAAGATTTCCATCTGGGCCAGCACTTGGTTGGTGAAGCTGGCGCTCATCACGAAGCTGGGATGGCCGGTAGCGCAGCCCAGATTGACCAAGCGGCCTTCGGCCAGCAGGATGATGCGCTTGCCGTCGGGGAATTCGATTTCATCCACCTGCGGCTTGACGTTGTGCCACTTGAAGTTCTTGAGACCGGCGACCTGGATTTCGGAATCGAAGTGGCCGATGTTGCAAACGATGGAACGATCCTTCATGGCCCGCATATGCTCGACCGTGATCACATCCACGTTGCCCGTGGCGGTGACGAAGATGTCGGCCCTGGGGGCGGCCTGTTCCATGGTCAGGACTTCATAGCCTTCCATGGCGGCCTGCAGGGCGCAGATGGGATCGATCTCGGTCACGATGACGCGGCAGCCCGCGTGACGCAGCGATTCGGCGGAACCCTTGCCGACGTCGCCGAAACCGCAAACCACGGCCACCTTGCCCGCCATCATGACGTCGGTGGCGCGGCGGATGCCGTCGACCAATGATTCACGGCAGCCATACTTGTTGTCGAACTTCGACTTGGTGACCGAATCGTTGACGTTGATGCCGGGCCACAAAAGCGTGCCCTTCTTTTCCATCTCGTACAGGCGATGCACGCCGGTGGTGGTTTCCTCGGTCACGCCGCGGATGGCGGTACCGTTCTTGGAATACCAGCCGGGCTTGGCGGCCAACTGCTTCTTGATGGAAGCGAACAGAACTTCCTCTTCCTCGCAGGTGGGGTTCTTCAAAACCGAGATGTCCTTCTCGGCCCGCATGCCCAGATGGATGAGCAGCGTGGCGTCGCCGCCGTCGTCCAGGATCATGTTGGGGCAACCGCCGTCCGACCAATCGAAGATGCGGTGGGTGTAGTCCCAGTAGTCTTCCAGGCTTTCGCCCTTGATGGCGAAGACGGGGGTGCCGGCAGCCGCGATGGCCGAGGCGGCATGGTCCTGGGTCGAATAGATGTTGCAAGACGCCCAGCGCACATCGGCGCCCAGGGCCTTCAGGGTTTCGATCAGCACGCCGGTCTGGATGGTCATGTGCAGCGAACCGGCGATGCGAGCGCCCTTCAAGGGCTGCTTGGGGCCGAATTCCTCGCGGACAGCCATCAGGCCGGGCATTTCGGTTTCGGCGATGGTCAGTTCCTTGCGGCCCCAATCGGCCAGGGCGATGTCGGCGACCTTGTAATCTGCTGCGGCCATGATGCGCATGTCTCCAGAAGGATGGATAAGGGGCGGTTTATAGCCCCTGGCAGGGCGGTCGGCAACCTTGTATCTTCCAACCATTAAGGAGGACGACGAATGCGGAGGGCTGTTTTGGGACTATTGAGCTTTCTCAGTGCGTTAGGGCTTTCCGCCTGCGGGGATGGGCCGGTGACGCAGCAAAGCTATCTGCGTCCCTCGGGCACTTGGAGCGAATTCGTCTATGCCGGGTCCGACGGGCCGATCTTGCTGGAAATCCGGGGCGAACCCTTCAAGGGCGGCCAGGCCCAATTGGACCGGCTGGTGCTGGCGACCCTGGCGGATGCATTCCCGGAGCGTCCCACCACTTTTACCCTGGATCCCGCCCAGGCTTTGCACCCCAATTTCAGGCTGACCTTGATGTTCGATCCGCCCAAGATGGCGCGCGCGGCCAACCTCTGCGCGGGTGAGGCCGTGGCGCAAGCTCCCAACGAGGCGGGCAAGGTGAATGTGCTGATGGGCTTTTGTGCGAAGGGCGAGATGTTAAGCGAGTCCTGGGGCTGGGTGAAGAAAGTGGAGGGGCCAACCGATCCGCGCCTGGGCAAGCTGATCCATTTCGCGGTTCGCCATCTTTTTCAAGCACCTAAGTAGTTGATTCAGGAAACGCTTCTGCTTTTGTGCCTAGCCGCCTTCGCGGCCGGGTTCATCGACAGCATTGCGGGCGGGGGCGGGCTGTTGCTCACCCCCTCGTTGTTGCTGGCGGGCGTTCCGCCCCATGTGGCGCTGGGCACCAACAAATTCGCTTCAACGCTGGGCACATCGACGGCGCTCTATAATTTTGTGCGAAGCAAAATGGTGCTGTGGAAAGTTGCCGCCTTCGGGATCGTCTTTTCCCTGGCGGGGTCCTATAGCGGAACGGTGGCGGTTCTGTCCTTTCCAGCCGAGCCGCTGGGCCGCCTGATTCTGCTGGTTCTGCCCTTTGCCGCCCTGGCGGCCCTGATGCCCAAGAAGGGACGCCATCACAAGGTGGAGTTCTCGCAAACCGATCTGATGGTCAAGGCGCCGCTGATCTGTTTCGCCATCGGTTTCTATGACGGTTTTCTGGGGCCAGGGACCGGCAGTTTCCTGATTCTGGCCTTTCACGCCTTCTTGAAGATCGACTTGGTTCGGGCTTCGGCGACGGCCAAGATTTTCAATTTCTCATCTAATTTGGCGGCCCTAGCTGTTTTCGCCGTCAATGGCATGGTGGATTATGGGCTGGGCTTGCCGCTGGCGGCGGCCAATATCGCGGGCAATTGGCTGGGCAGCCATCTGGCCATCCGCAAGGGAGCCGGATTGGTCAGGTGGTTGCTGATCGTCAGCCTGTCCCTTCTATTCTTGTCGCTGGCCTGGAAATTCTTTCTCGCCTGAACAGGCGGAATGGTCAAAATCGGGCGGACGGCATCACATTTTCGCGGACTTTCTCCATCAAGTTCTGGACAACGGCCTCAAAACCGTTTCATCTTATGCAAAACAAAAATCGAAGGGCGGCGGGGTGCGCCTGATGGTACTCTGACGCCATCACTCTCAAGGGGTTTTCTAGTGCGTGATTCTTACTTAACGGTCGTGCGCCTGATCGAACGGCTGCACCGGCATTTTCTGGACGTGCTCCGCATCGAGCTGCGCCGGTTGGGCATTGACGACATCAACGCCGTGCAGGCGCTGCTGCTCTCCAATATCGGCGACGAGGAAGTGGTGATCCGCGACCTTAAGGACCGCGGCTATTATCACGGCTCGAACGTGTCCTACAACATCAAGAAGCTGACCGAATGCGCGTATCTGGCCCAGGAGCGCAGCTCCAAGGACCGCCGGTCGGTCATCCTGCGCCTGACCGAGAAGGGCATGAATTTATGCAACGCCATCCGCCAATTGCAGACCGAAATGGCGGGCAAGCTGGGCGAAAAGTCGGATTCCGAAAAGGAATTCGCCGAAGCCAGCAAGGCGCTTTTGCGCCTCGAGCGCACCTGGACCGACTTCATCCGCTACGGCGATTAGGCATTACTGGCTCTTCGACGTTTCGAGTGGAATTGCCAATCTTTCAACATATCGTCATGCCCGGCCTTGTGCCGGGCATCCACGCCTTGTCTTCTGACGTTATTGCAAGAACATCGTGGATGGCCGGGTCAAGCCCGGCCATGACGGATTAAAGCATCCGACAAATTCCACTTCCAGCGTCGAAGAGCCTACTTCTTTGGCTTGGCCAAGGGCGTGGGTTTGCCGCCCGCCTTGCCGCCCGGCTGTTTCGCCGGGGCGTCCGGCGCGCTCCAGCGCTGGCCGTTGATGTCGATGGCCCCGTCGGCGCCGAAGGTGACCTCGAACAATTCACGTCCCTGCTCATCCTTTTTGGGGGGCGAGGTGCGCCTTAGCCCATCCAGCATGACGGCGGCGAAACTGGAGCCGTCGTCCAGCGTCTTGATCAGCCTGTCCAATCCCTGGCCGGTGATGCTAAGAACGCCCGAGAAGGGAAGCGTTTGGCCGCGTTCCGGCGAGAACAAACCCTTGGCCTCGATTCCCCATTCCTGGGCCGTGGCTGAAATTTCTTCGATCTTGATTTCGCTTTTGGCGTCGATCAAGGCGTCGGCGAAGGTCGCCATGATGTCGAAAAGAGCGTCGTTCATCATCTGCCCGGCATGGACCTGACGGCGCTCTCCTTGCATGAACATGGCCGCAACCTGATGGCTCAAATCGCGCAGCGGCAACTTCTCCCAAGACAGTTTGGCGACCAACCGTTCGGGCAGGGCGTTGGCGGGCAGTAGCGACGGCGCGTTGTCGGCCTGGCTGCCGCTGATCTTGCTGGCTTCGAAACTGCCGCTCAGGCGGCTGGTCGCCTGATCCAGCCCCTGGGCGCCCAGTTCCATTTCAAGCGATCCGACGGCGATGTCCTGGCGCACGGTCTTGCCGCCCGAAAGTTTGAGATCGGTGATTTTCACCTTGCCGGTCATGCCCGCGAGAAGCGAGGCGGCATCGCCGGAAAGGGCCACGCCCGACCGGTAGGCGTTCACATCCAGGCTTTCCAGGGTTGAACTGGCGTCCAGCAGATCAAAGGAGACGCTGGGTTGCCCCGAACTTTTCAGTTCGACCTTCTGAAGGCGCAGTCTTTGGGTCAGGTTGGTGCCCTTGCCCTCGCTCCCCGGCTGGGTCTCCAACAGCGACAGGATAGACTCCACATGGCCATCGCCTTCGGGCGAGGTCAGCTTGATGGCGTTCAGCAAGACATGATGGCGCAGCCATTGACGCTGGGCTGGCGACCACAGGGCCGTGACCGACTGGCGGCCGATTTCAAGCCGCCCTGTCTCGCGGCCGGCATGGTTGACGTGGCGCCACAAGCTGGGCAAGGAAATCCGTACGTCGCGATTTGCGTCGCCGGATTTGGTGATCGTCATGCGAATGCTGCCCGCCTTCCAAGCGGCCCCTTCGCTGGCGCTGCCAGTTTCCGGCTTGGGCAGGATAAGGGTCCAGGAGTTTTGGCTTTGCTTGGCGATAAAGGGCTTGCCGCCAAGCCTAAGATCGGGACCCAGGGGCAAGGGCGCGCCGATCGTGTGGATCATCGTCTCGACTTCGGCCAAGACAGCGGCTGATTCGGCGTCGGCGGGTTCTTCCCCAACCATCCGGCTAGCCGAGGCCAAGCCTCGGCGCTCCAACTCGGCCAGTTGCGTTTCCGCTTCCGGCTCGCCCATCAGGGCGGCTTCGGCGATCAGGCTGATCCCCTTGTTGAAGCTGACCTTGCCCCCTTTGCCCTGCAGGGCCAACTTGCCCAGCCGCGCCTTGGCGCCGGTATGACCCGACAGGCTGGCGCGCTGATACCATTTCACGGCGTCGGAAAAACTTTGCGGCACGCCGCGTCCGCTTTCGTGCATCTGGCCCAGCCGATACTGGGATTCCGTATCGCCGCCCTGGGCCGCCTTGCTGTAATGCGCCCAGGCCAGCGCGTCGTTTTGCACGGCACCGCGTCCATTCTCGTGCATCTCGCCCAGCAGGCGTTCAGCCTCGCGGTTTCCCTGTCCGGCCAGTTGGTTGGCCAATTGCGCCGCTTGCTCATAGTCGCCCTTGGCGTAGAACTCCAGGGCATCGGGCATGCTGGCCAGCGCCATCGGCGAAGACAGCAGCAGCAGGGAAAGGGGCAGGGCAAGACGGGTCAGGGCGTTCAAGGGCTGATTTCCAGATTGGTTTCGCGCATTCTGGAAGAAAGACAGCCGCTTGGGAAGGGGGGCGCTTGCGGGCATCCAGGCTGTGGGCTAACAATAGGCAGCTTAGACTGCCAAAGGTGGCCCCCATGGGGGATGGCGATTTTCTTAAGAGTGACCGTTTTTCGCCCGCTCCCAAGGTTCTGGTGGCGGATCGAGACCCGTTGTTCGCCCGCATCGTCGGCTCGCGCCTTGAGAAGCTGGGCTATACGGTTCATGGCGAGGATTCGGGGGCGGCGGCGCTGGAATGGTTCCGCGTCGAGGATGTGCGCATCGTCATTCTGGATTTCGACATTCTCGATATGGGGGGGCTGGAACTGGTGCGCGCCATCCGCGCCATCCCGCGTCCGCATTACACCTACATCCTGTTCTACAGCTCTCGCACCGACAAGGAAGCCTTGACCGAAGCCTTGGCCGCCGGCGCCGACGATTTCATGAACAAGCCCTTCAACGGGGTGGAACTGCGCTTGCGTCTGGATTTGGCGCGCCGCCTGCTGGACATGGACGACGAGCTTTATCACGGCGGCGGCACCGATAAGGCGACGGGCGTCATCAATCGCCGGGCGCTTGAACAGATCCTGCCCAAGATATTGGCGCTGTCCAAACGGGCGGATTTCGCTGGAACCATGCTGTTCGTGCGCCTTCAGAATCTGAAGGAAGTCTTTCAGCGCCACGGTTATGAAACGGCGCATCGGCTGATGGTGGAAACCGCCAATCTGCTGACGAAATGCCATCGCGGCAGCGATTTGATGGCCAAAAGCGCCGAGGATGAATTCTGCATTCTCTTGAACACGACGACCGAAGAGATGTGCATTCATCTGGTCGAACGCCTGCTGGATCAGGCCGCCCGCATCGAAATCGATCTGCCGGTCAGAGATGGCGAGCCGGTGCAACGTTTGTCGCCGCAGCTCAGCTTCGAAAGCCTGGGCTTCCCGCCCCAGGACGATGCGGACGCCGCATATATCCTGGATCATGCTACGCGCACGCCGTTGGTTTGCCCGGCCAAGGTGGCGTAATTCCAGTTTGCGTTAATCGTTACCGATTAACGCAAGCCTCAAGCGCCGGGCGGGATGCTCCGCATCCCTTGGCTCACGCTCGCCCGCCGACAATGTCGGCAGGACATTTGGTTGGCCCGCCCCCGGAGGGACAGGCTCGCGCGCGGGCCTTGCCCGCGTAAGATCGCAGGCCATTTTCATAAAATTTGACTGAAATCTTCGTCAAGTTTTCGAAATAAAACGCGATGAAATTCCATCAATAAAAAATATTCGACAAGTATTCGCGCTGGTGCCATCGTTGGGCCATGGAAACAAAACGCCCCCTTCTCATGATGGTTCTCGCGGTGATCGCCGCCCTGCAAAGCGCCCCGGCTTTCGCCGTCGGTTCCTTGCAGCGCGACCAAGGATATCTGTCGGACGTGGACAAGGCGGCCATCGAAAACATGAGGGATCTGATGGGCGACCGCCCCGACGCCCAATACGCCATCGGCAAGATTTATCTGCGCGGCGGCTTGGAGCGCGAGGCGCGCACCTGGATCAACAAAAGCGCCGCCGCCGGTTACCCGCAGGCCAAGATGTGGGTGGCCGAGCAGAAGATGAAGGCCGAATTCCGCAGCCGCAAAGGCGGCATGCTGGCCGCCAGCCGCCGCTTGATGGCGACAAAGGGCGAGTAGCCCCCCCTAAACCATCGGCTGGCTATGCCACCAGATGCGGGCTTCGGCGCACAATCCACCCGAGAACGTCGCTTTCAAAACTCCGTCCAGCACCATCCTGGGCAGCGGATCGCCGGGCTTGCAGGCCACCAGATTGGTCCCCGTCGATTTGGCCCAGATTTGAAACAGTTCCTCGGAGGCGACTTGATAGGTCGTGTGCCAATGGGCGATGTTGGGGCCGAGGATTTCATAAGTGAGTTTTACGTCTTCTTGAAGCTGCACGCGCTTCCAATATTCAACCAGTTGTGCGGTGCCGCTTTGAACCTGGAAGGGCGTGTTGTGATAGCGCCCTTCGGGCTGGAAAAGGGCCGCGAACATTGCCGGGTCGCGCTGTTCCCAGGCCGCCTTATAGCCTTGCATGAATGTTTCGATGTCCATGTCCGATCCTCGTCGTTATAGCCAGTTTTCCGATCTCAAACCTTCAACTCTCGAAAATTCCTTGAGATTGCCGGTGATGACGACGAGACCACGGCTTCTTGCATGTGCCGCGATCATCGTGTCGTAAGCGCCAATGCCTTGTCCCTTGCTTTCAAGGCTTGCGCGGATTTCGGCGAAATGAAGCGCTGCCTGCCCATCAAAGTCCAAGACCTGCAAAAGGGCGGCAAAATATTCAACTTCCTTGCGGTGGTGGGAGGGACGGGCAGATTTCTCTGCGCCATACAGCAACTCGCCCAGCGTCACGGTTGAGATGCAAAGCCCGTCCGCCTCGGCATTGAAACGTTCTCGAGCCGATTGCGGGCGGTCGCGCAGCACGCGGATGCAGATATCCGTGTCCAGCATGTGGCGCAACATTTAGAACGGGTCTCGCTCTTGCGGCTTGGGCTGACTGCGATCACCAAGATCGATGCCGGAGCCATTGAAGAAATCTTCCCACGTCGCGTTGGCGGGCGTGATGACGCGCCGGATGCCATCTTTGACGATGGAGACTTCGTGGACTCCCACCGGAAAAGCGACGTCTTTTGGCAAGCGGACGGCCTGCGACCGGTTGGATTTGAAAAGCGATGTCCGTGTCATGCAGGCGCCCTCATTTTATGGGATATACAATAGACATATCCGCACCAATTTTCAATCCGGACATGTCTCAGCCAGCCCGTCCCGCCTCGTAAAGGGCGATCGCCGCCGCGTTCGAGACGTTCAGGCTGTCCACCGGTCCTTCGGTCACCATGGGCAGGCGGGCCAGCAGGCTGCAGGTTTCGCGCTGTTTCTGGCGCATGCCTTCGCCCTCCGATCCCAGCACCAGCACCACCTTCTTGGGCAGCGGCGCCAGTTCGGGCAGGGTCTTTTCTGCCGTGGCTTCCAGCCCGATGGCGACAAAACCCTCGGCCTTCAATTCCTCCAGCGCCTTGGACAGATTGACGACCCTGGCCAGCGGCACCGATTCCAACCCGCCCGAGGCGGCCTTGGCCAAAGCGCCCGATTCCGGGGGGGCGAAACGGTCTTGCATGATCACGCCCAAGGCCGCGAAGGCGGCGGCCGAACGCAGCACCGCGCCCACATTTTGCGGATCGGTCACTTGGTCCAGCATCACCAGTACGGCGCGGTCCTTGATGAAGGCCGACCGTTTTAGATCGTCAAAGGACAAATCGGGCAGGGGGTTGACGGCCAGGGCCAAGCCCTGATGCACCGTGCCGGGGGGCAACAGCGCGTCGATTCCTTGCCGGTCGGACGTTTCCACCTTTTTCACCCGGGCCAGCAGGGCGGGGTCCAGCTCTTTCACCCGGTCCTCGGTGGCGACCAGACGGCGGCAAGTGCGTTCCGGGTTGCGCAGGGCAGCGTTCACAGCGTGAACACCAAACAACCATAAGCCTTCGCCACCGCTCAGCTTGGCCAGTTTGGCGCGCTTCGGCCCGCCTTTGCCCGCGTATTTCAGGCGCTTTTCCTTCTTGCTCATGCCTGCCGAAGCCCCAGGGCGGCGTGAAGGTTGCTGATTATCGGTCATATTTCTGGCCCTTTCGCGAGCGGCTTGGATTCAGGAAGGCAGACGTGCTAGCCTTCCAGACATGATTTAGAACGCTCCGGGGACCCTAGCAGGGTTTCGGGTAGCGTTGGATTTGTTTATGCTTGTGTTTTGAAGTTGACAAGGGCCGCGAAATCCTTATGTTTCGCACTTCCGCCGAACCGGTTGGCCGGTGGCGCGGAGGGGTGGCCGAGCGGTCAATGGCAGCAGACTGTAAATCTGCCCTCTACGGAGTTCGAAGGTTCGAATCCTTCCCCCTCCACCACCGGCTGGCGGCGACGGGAGGAATAGGCGTCGAATCAAGGGCTTACTGGGCGGGTGTAGCTCAATGGTAGAGCAGAAGCCTTCCAAGCTTACGACGAGGGTTCGATTCCCTTCACCCGCTCCAAGGCCCAGGTCGCCCGGCGGTCTGTATATATTAAGGTCGAAGTCGATAGGTTAGTCACTTTTGTTCGGACACATTAGTAAAGCATCACAGGAGCACGCAGGGTCATGGCAAAGGCGAAATTCGAGCGGAACAAGCCGCATTGCAACGTCGGCACGAT